>NZ_AQXL01000096.1 GCF_000376225.1 Effusibacillus pohliae DSM 22757 | reverse complement strand
CGGAACATATGCCACCCCATGAGCCTTGCACACCCCACGCACTATGGACTCGGCCAGACCGTTCAAGAATCCGGTGTCTTTCAATTGGTTTGCATCCGCCGAATCAATAAAGCCGCACTCGAGCAGACACGCTGGCATCACCGTTTCCCGGCAAACGGCCAGATCGGCCTGCTTCATCCCGCGGTCTGGCATGCCGTGAGCCTTGAAATACTGGGCCACTTCATCGTGAATCACTGCACGAATCCGGCCGGTTTCCCCAGAATCATATCCGGGTTGCACATACGATTCAAAACCTGTGCCGCCACCGGCGTTTATGTGGATGCTGAGGAAATAATTTGCTTTAGCTCGGTTTGCCATCGCCGCTCGCTCGGAAAGCCCGACATACACGTCAGTTGTCCGAGTCATCAAAACGCCAAACCCGTGTCCTTTCAGTCGATTTTCGACACGTTTCGCAATATCCAAGGTCAGATGCTTTTCCTGCAGACCACTAGCAACAGCACCAGGATCCGCGCCACCATGCTAGTGGCCCGGATCAATTACGATGATCCGGGACATTTACACCACTTCCTTTCCTGTGAACCGACCGAGGTGGTCTCGTTCACGTTTATGAATTTTGTTGTTGTGACAATAAGAACAAACGACCTGAAGATTGCTCAGGTCGTTGTTTTTACGGTTTTTATCCTTGTGATGGACATGAAGTTTCCGGCCTTTTGTTTTGCGGCCGCACTCTTCGCAGACTGGTGGTTTATGTGTCAATGCTATTTTCCGCCACACATCCCCTTTGATCCGATTTCTTCCGTCGATCCAACCAGGTGCATCTTTACCGCGCCTCCCGTACATCGGGTTGTTTTCTCCAGATACATCAGCGTGGTTCTCACTGATCTTTTTCCGGACTTCCGGTCGCCATGCTGGGTTGTCATGTTTGTTGCGATGTCTTGTGTTGCATCCAATACTACAGAACTTCCCTCCGCCACGCCTTACCTGCGATGGAGGGACGGAAAATACCCTTCCACATTCCAGGCATTCCCGCTGGACTGGCACTGAAAATCACCTCCATGTCACGCATCGATCCATTCAAGAATAGCCATGTCAGATCAACCTCCCGCAAGAATTAGTTTTGTTGCTGTCCTTTGTCGTTTAATTGCTCGAGTGTATTTTTGAAGAAAGCTGGCATTGGCAAGCCCAGGATGCCCAGATTCTCAACCACCGACAGCCCTTCCCTTGCGATATAGAAATACAGGCACAAGGTACGGAAAATCGGTTCCGGATTTCCGAGCAACAGATCCAACTGGATGCCCATAAAGATCACAAGGAGGATAGCCCCTTTTCTGATTCCTCCCCAGAACATCACCTCACTGTTGACCCGCCTTTGTTTAACGGCAGCGGCCAGACCTGTAGCATAATCGGCAATCATGAACAACACCAACGCTTTCAAAGGGGCATCCCATCCTCCGAGTATTGCCGTGAAATATGTTCCGATCACTCCCAAAGATGCGCTGATACCGAATTCTTTCAGACTCATAGAATCACCCCTCCTGAACGCTATCATAAATCTCACGCAAAGTGATCGTTACCCCTTGTTCGCCCATTGAGACACATCCTTTCCGACAAAAATCAAATGGGGATCACTCTGTCTTTGAGTCATCCCCAATGATGGTTGGTTCCTCCTTTCCTTTCCTCACTGTTCGACCACGAACGATATCCCGTCTAATGCCACCCATCCACCATTGGCTCCGCTAACGAAAACGACAGAACCGTCAGGTTTTACGTCCACCCTCGCGTGGCTGGAGTTTTGGTTCACCGGAAATATCAACTGATAGGCCGGGCGGTACCCGACCGGAAGCTGGAAAATCGTTGTACCTACACCGTTGGCGGGCATATTGACCAATCCGCTGATTTGGACGGTATCACGATTTTTCCAGTATCTTGCTAGTCCATATCCACTCCCGTAATTTGTCCAACCGTTCAACAGCGTTGCGTTCATCGCCTGACATTTCGCATTCCCGTCGTGCCAAACCTGATTTCCTTCCACCGAGGCCCCGCCGATAATCAGAGGATTGAACAAGAAGTACCCGGACATACCACGAAGCGCCCGCCACAGGGAAGATTCCGGGTCATAGGCGGTCGGATTCACCAATGGAACACATTGCACCCCGTCCACCAGAAATGTTCCAGATGCGGCCGTGATCGTAATTTCGAGCAAACTCGTATTCGATGGCAAACTGGTGGTTACAACCACCGAATACCGCTTCCATTTCCATTTTTCGGAGGCCAAAACCGTGAAAGACGTAGATCCGATTTTCTGGATACGGCCCCCCAAGTTGTTGCAAGCCCACATTTCGATGGTCCCTGAAGCATCCGCTGTTGTCCCGTCATAAGCTGCCACGTAAGCGGAAAGCGTATAAGGCCCTCCGATTCCGGCCGCTTTGTCCAGCCGAAGGTACTGATACGGCCGGCTGTTCGGGGACACTACAGCCGCCTGAAAATCGAACGCGGCCATTTGCGGCGCATCGGTGTTATACGTGGACAACACACGGGGATTTGAACCGGCAAACTTCCACCAATAATAATTCCCGTACCCGACAATAGACGTGTTTACCGCGAATGTTTGGTATGCATCGGCAGAACCGATTGTCTGCACCATTTCAAATGAATGGTCATTGACCATGTTGTTGTTTTCGCGAATCAAGGCATTCAGATTGTCCACCGGCTGATCCAGACCTCCCTGATAAAGCCCCTGCTTTTTCTCCAGATCGGCGATCCGTTCCGCATTGTTGTACAGGGACGGCAAAAAATTCCCCAAGGTGATCTCCGTGTTTTCCGGCATTACCAGGTCACGTTTGATCTGAATCACGCGGGCGGATACCTGCAAAGGCGGATTAAAAGCGCGGTCAATTACGCGAACGGTATCCCCGAGTCGAACCTTCTCGTGTTCGTATCCGGTGAGCCGCTCGAGATCGGCCACGTTCATCCGGTAGGAAATCAAGGGGTCTTTGACTGTCTGCAGGTAATCCCAGGCCTTCTGAATCAGGATCTTCGGATCCGTTTCCTCATCGTCGCCAAACATCCCGAACCGGTGACGGGTTCCACCCGCCCGGCCCCAAAGGGATTTCGCCGTGTCGTCACCGATCCATTCCTGTCCGTATGGTTTGTCCGCCGGATTGCCGCTTGCCTTGCTCCACACCACTTCCGCAATACGTTTCCGCATGTAGTCGCCGTTCGGCTGCCTTTCCGATTTCCCATAGGCATAAACCGCCGTGTAAAGCTGCGACGTGTCGACTGTCCTTTCGACGGAACCCATATCCTTCCCGTATTCAAACCGCTTTCCGAAATCCCCGCCCCTTCGGGACAGCAGATCCACGTACCGTCCGGTAATTGTTTGGTTTGAAATCGTCACACGGTACCGAAGTTCCCCTTTGAACTGTTTGGCCACCTGCATAACAGCTGCCATTGCACTCGTTAGGCGGAATCGGACGTTTTGCGCGCCGGTTAATTCAACAGTTCCGGCTTGCCAACGCGTTCCGTTTAAGGCTGTTTGAAGCGACTGGAGCGGTGTCATGTTGCTGGCCGAAAACCAGGTGATATGCTCGTCCAGCAATTCAAACACCGCATGCTCGCAAAATACTTCCTTCAGCAATTCCTGCTCATGTTTTTCCGTCACCCGCCGGATTTCAAACAGCTGAAAATCCCCATCCAGATCCCGAAAGGCAATAAGCCCCCCTTCAACAACGTAACCCGCGTCCGGATGATTCCCAGGAATCGTAAATACAAACGAATTTTCGCCGTTGATTTCTTCCGTGTGGACGGCATCCCAAAAAGGACAGGCGGCTCCATCATTGGACAGAACCGCCTGCAATACCTCGTTTTTGTTGAACACGAAGATCTGGTTCATTCAGTACCACCTCGGGGTATAGGTGCAAATCACGTCCGCCGTGGCAGACGGCGGAACCTCAATCGTGTTGTTTCCGGCCAGAAGCGGAAAAAACTGGCTCGTAATGTCAAGGGCATTCATGATCGTTGCTCCGTTCAGCGTGACCTGACGTTTGTCGCAATCGATCTGTAGCCGGTCATTTGCGGCAAACGACCGCACCACGCGGACATACTTTCCCGATTCCGCATGCAAGACCTTAAACTCGGAGGCAGAAACCTTGAATGTGATATCAAACATCGGAAAGCTGGGAGCGGAACCGACCCGAGTCACGATATTCATAAACAGGTTTTGGATCTCCTGGGTGGTGCTGTACGCAAAGGGATCCGGACAGAGAAACACCAATTTTCCCTTCCCAAACGCCCGGATTTGCTCGAACTCGCTGTCACCGGAGACCACCGCCCTGTATACCTTGTCCGGTTCGTCGTCAAACGACAGGTCAGCCACTCCGCCATCCGGTTGCAGCCAGCTTGCAAGATCGCGAACCTTGTTCCTGAAATCCGTAAGCGAAGAACCTTGCAGCAGGATTTCTACTTCGATCTCTCGCGGATCCATCCGGCTCCCGAAATAGTAGGCTCCGGAACGGGAGGAGACCGTCATCAACCGTGCCGTGATAGTGGGGAACAGGTCTCTTTTGAGATTCAGAATGTCGATCCCCTTGCTTGCACTCGAAATCCCCCGATAGGTAAACGTGACCGGCATTAAGCGTACACCCCTCTCCCACGGAGCTTGCGCTGCGATAATTCGTGGAGCCGCCGCGCGATCCGCTCGATGTCCGCATCCTCCCGTACGGTCATGTTCTCAACGATGATCTGGACGCCCTCGCCCGCTCCCGTTCCTTGACCGGCTGCCGCCCCGCTTGGTGCTCCGGATATAGCGGGCACAGCCAGCATGTCATTCAAAGAGGTCTGAACCGCAGGCAATCCCTTTTGTATGGAATCCCGGATCGGCCCCGCGAAGTCCAGTTTGTTGAGATCGGATAACGGCCCGACCTTGGCCGGAGAGAACGGCAGGAACGCCCGGATTTTCGATGCCACCCAAGAGATGGCCGAGGTGACACGGTAGACGGAATTCATGATCCCGCTCGCAATCATGTCGATCAGACCGGCCCCGGCGTTATAGAACGACTGTCTCAACCAGCCAAAGAAATTGAGAACGGACTGAAAACGGCTTGTGATCGCGCTGACGATACTGCCCAGCCAGCCGGTGACTCCTGACCACATCCGGCTAAACGCCCCCGACAAGATTGATACCAGTTGATCCCCCATGCCACGGAAGAAACCGAGGATGCGGCCAACGCCCCAAAGCTGAATCCAGTTCCAGATCAGCGTAAGAGCATTGGAGAGGATCGCCTTGATGTTCTCCCACGCGCCTCTCCAGTTCCCCTGCAACAGATTGGAGAAGAACTGAAAGATGTTCGAAATAATGTTGACTGCTGACACGATGATGTTTTTGATGTTTTCAAAGATGCCGCCGACAAACGCCTTGATCCACGGCCCCCATGTTTGCCACCATTCCGAGATCTTGTTGAACGCCGCTATCCCAATGTTCATGGCGGTCACAATCACACTGGCGACAAAGCTGAACGCCTGCTGGATCATCGGCAAGGCCGTGGTGACGAACCAGTTGATGAACACAGCAATTTTGTCACCAAGCGTTTTCCAGATCGAACCCATACTCGGCTCGGCCCCCACGAACGTGGCCACCATGTTCAGGAACGCCTGTTTGAACTGCTCCCACGCTGGAAGAATCGGCGCAAGAGCGTTCAAAATCGTGGTCTTGATGGCATTCCAGCCGTTGATGATCGAGTTCCGGAACGCCTCAGAGTTGGTCCAGAGCTTGTAAATCACCCCGGCCAAGATAACCAGCGCCGCGGCAATGATGGCCGCCGTCCCCGCCACAGTCAGGAATCCGGTGACCAAAGGCTTGATCATCATCCAAAGCTGGTTGAACGCTACCGCCAGTGAACCAGCCCGTGATATGCCGATAGCCAAAGGCGACAATAGCAGGGTAAGCGCCGTGAACAGGTACAGGAACCCGAAGATCATGGCGGACAGCACCGGATCATTTTGCGCAAGCGACTTGAAGAACTGGCCCACGGCGGTTCCCGCTTTGAGCATCGCTAATCCAACCTCAGTGAACGCGGTGATGAATGGCCGCAGCGCGTCAATCCACGTGGCCTTAAACTGGTCAAACGCTTGAACCAACCGCCCGTCTATGGCGTTGGACAACTGAATGGCACCGGCGGTCATGCCAACGAACACGGCTCCAGACGCAAGCGCCAGCATATTCATCCGCATGATACCCTGGTTAATCAACCGGACCTGCTCCTGCAACTGCTTCATGTTCGCGGTCGGCCCCAACTCCCGGAGCGCCACAACTGCCACGTTGCCCCTTTTTGCCAGCTCATCCAACCGGCTGCCTATGCTTTTGAGCAAGACCTGGTCCAGCGTCCGGATCGGATTGCCGATCCGCGCCAGATTCTCGGCGATCTTGTCAGACGTATTGGAGCGGGCGAGCATGGCCCCGATCGATTGAATAAAGCTCGCCTTCATCCGCTCGTTGTTGGCGAGCATTTGGTCAGCGAGCTTTTTCTGCTTTTTCCCCAGTTCCTCGATTTTGGCGATAAACTCGTCGGTTTTCCCTGCAAATTGCCCCGCACTGGCGCTCAATTCCACAAAATCTTGCCGGACAGCCGCCTGCGCTTGTGAGAAGATTCTCCTCATTTCAATCGCGTTATGGATAACAGGATCCAAATGGGCCGCCGCTTTTCCAGCGTCCTGAAACGACTTGCCGACACCTTGCACGGCTTTCTGCGTTTCCTGCATCTCGTCCCTTGTTTGCTGCATTTTCTGGACGAAATCCCGGATGTTGGCCCCGATTTTCACGATCATCTGGCCGACCGTTGCCATCCCCGGTCACCTCCTCCGCGCCCGATGCGCCGGTTTGGTCTTGCTCTCCATTTCCTTCTCCGCTTTCTCCCGTTCCTTGTGCCTGATTTCATATAGTGCGATCCACTCCGTCAGCTCGGCTGACGAAATCCGGTCCAGAAGCTCGGAAACCGTACACCCCAAGCGCTCGGCCAACTCGAAATAGAACCTGCGCTCAGGGTGTTCCGTCAGTTTTTTCTCGCTTGATTCATTGCCTCCATATCCAATCCGGACAGCCTCATGGCGACCTGCGCCACCTTTTCCAGAGCACCGCTGCTTTTCTCATTGAGCGCGTCCCGGTCTGCCGGATCAAATACTTTTTCGCCGGTTTCCGGATCGTAGACGGTCGCGATCACAATCTGCGGGTACAATTTGACGAGATCAAAATTCCCCTTATTGTCCATACAAGAGGAAATCAACTCGGAACGCGCCCGCCCAGTCATGCCCCGGACTTCCAGTTTCACACCCCACTCTTCCACTTCCACAATTTCAGACTTGATATCTTTTGCCGCGAAAATCTTTTCACGCAACGCGTTTGCAACCATTATGCAACCATCCTCCCATCAGCATCAGTCGTTCCATCGAATTCCAGCGCTTCCTCGACCAACCCGTCAGCCGAAGCGGAAACCTCATCGCTGGAAGGGGTCGCCCACATCCGCAAGTCCACTCCAAGCGCCGCGTCCACATAAAACTCGAGCAGGACCGGTCGGCCATCGGTGAGCTTATCGACAAAGGTCCTGTCCACGTACCACTGCGAGAGAGAAGCGCTTACGTCTTTCAGGCCCTGCGTCCGCTTCACATAATCGGACTGAAACGTGGTTGCGTCCTGATTGTCCGCTTCCATCGTGTACTTAAACTCGTAGGCTTCCCCCGCCGTGGTCAAGGGAAGATAGGAGCCGCTCACCCGGACCTGTGCGCCCGTTTGTGCCGCGGCGAATTCAACCGTACCAGTCAAACGATTCAGCTTATATTCCGCAACAGGCACTACTGTCCAATTGGCTCCCCCGTCTGTTGAGCGTTCCACCTGAATGGCGGCCTGCGGATCCAGAATTCTCATGTTCGGATCCGTGATTTGGAACCCGGTTGAATCCGCATTCGGGGTGGTGGGAGCGTTGACAAACGCCACCGGCGCTCCCGAAACCTTAATCAATGCCTTGCGCCCTGCGATGGCCACATCAAATCACTCCCTAGACCGAAGTAATCGCGCCCGAGCCTTCAAACTCGATCGAAACTTCCACCACACCGTCGGCGCTCGCCGACACCTCGAAGCTCGACACCTTAACCTCCTGCTGGAATCCGGTCGTGCCATCCGGCAGAAACTGTACGTAAAGCGCAGTGTCGTTCAGAAAAGCGTTTTTGATTGCCACCTGACCGTTCGTGTCACTCGGCTTGTAGAAACCGGAGAGAGAATAACTGACATCCTTCAATCCCTGCAGCCGCTTGATGAAATCCGACGAGAACGTGGTAATATCCTGGTTGTCGCCTTCCATGCTCATGCTGGCTTCGTTCAGATCCTGCACCTCGTTAAATGGACCGTTGGAAGCGGTCGCAACTTTCACCCTGAGTCCTTTTCCGGACATAGCCATAGGAACATCACTCCTCCCCTGTAAATTCAAAACCGCAATCCTTGCACAACCAGCTCTCGAAACCTCCCATCGTGGTCAGAGACAGCCGGTTTTTGTGGTCGCACTGCGGCGTTTCGTCCTGGGACAATAAAATAAGAGCCGCGTCAATCGTGGCCCTTAGAGCAACAAGCTGTGAAATGAGCGCTTCCTTGTTCATCCTTGCACCACCACCCGGTACCGAACCGGAACATGCCGCGTCTTGCCGTCCGGTTCCTCGATTGTTGTCGCGTTCTCAAACTGGCAATGGACCAGCGAGAGACCTTCGACGTTCAGCGGTTCATAATCCAGCAGCGCATTCATCCGGCCGAGGATTTCGACCGCTTCTTTGTTTCCCGGATATTGGCTCCAGATATGGAGTGTGACCGTGCAGTCCCGGCCCTTCCGGTCGAACGTGTTAAACGGAACCTCGGTCATTTCCCCGATGGTGATGTAGGGAAACCCGGTGCCTTGCGGGACCTCGTCAAACACACCGGTCACCATGCGAGCAAGTGTCGCGTCCCCGGCCAACTTATCGAAAATCGCCTTTTGAATGGCGTTCAGAGAAGTCATTGCAGATCACCCAGCGCTTTTCTGAGCGCAGCAAGATATGCCGGTTTTTCTTCCTCGAAGGAATTGAATAGAAACGGCCGAGCCTGAATTCCTTGGTAAAACAACTTGCGGCGAATCGCAAGCTCCGCTTCCGCAGGAATGCCATGACGCTTCATCCAGTCGAGCAACACACCGGGTGGAGGGAATCCGCCGTGGCCTTTGAATTGAGCCGCAAAGTCGGCGTATTGCTGCGGAACGTTGACCCCTTTTCCCGTCCCGAACTCGATGTAGGGAGCATACTCCACATTCGTTCCGACTGCGGCCTCCAAGCCGCCCCGATATGGCCGCATTTGAATGGATCCGCGCAAGCGTCCGGTATCCACGGGTGCCCGTTGTTTCGCCTTCCGGGCAATGTTGGCGGCCGTGGTGTTAATAATGCGCTTGATTGCCTGTTCCTTTTGCTGCGGAATATCATTAAGCGTCCGCACCACTTCGGTGGCCCCGGCAGCATGCAGCGTAAATTCGACTTTAGGCATGAGCCCTCACCGTTTCGTCACAGAACATCAGCATGTAGCGCTCGACCCCGTTTTCTGGCATCACAGCTCGCGGCTCCAAGATGCGCGTCCTCCATTTCAAACGCTTGTCCGGGGTCATGGCGGCATCGTATCGGATCCGGACCTTGTACGAGAGCATGGGAACCGGCTGCTGGCCGGTGATTTCCTCCCGTGCCTGGGAGATCTCCACAACCGGCTCGATATGCGCCCATACGGTTTTCAGGTCTACCCATTGCTCGGTATAGCCTCCCTGTCCGTCAGGTGTCCGTACCTGCTGCTGGATGGTCACCCGATGGCGGAACTGGCGGAAGTGAACCCATCTTTCGGCCATCAGACTCCCTCCCAGCGCCCTTCATAGAGATCGGCGACGAGCTGCAGACACTCGGCATTGAGCCAATCCGGGACCGTTTGATACCCTCCAGTAAAGGAAACCTTGATATTGCCGATCCCTTCCGGCCAAATCCCCCGGCGTACCAGAATGCCATTCTCCAACTGCACCACGTAATCGGTAGATAGGATCGGAACATCATCAATCTTGACTTCCGTCACAGTCACCGGGTATGTGCGCAGCACAAGGTACGGATCGCCGGATCCGTTATAGACATCGTCCGTGAACGCCCTCTCCTTGAGCGGTCGCCCATATTTGCGTTCGAGCATGGAGCTGGCCCGGTCAATCAGACGCTCCAGCAGCGCATCCTCGGTGGTGTCAGCGGGTTCGATTTTCAGGTAATCCTTCGCCTCCACCAGCGTGAGCAAAGCATATGGTCCCAACGCCATGCAGGAATCACCTACTTTTTCCGGCCAGATTTCTTCTCGACCGAATCCTCCACCTGGCTTTCCAGAGTCTTGCCATCGCCTTTGTCTTCTTCATCCACGACAATGACCATCGGCTCACCGTTCCAGCCGGGCAGCTTCGTCATTTTTTCCATACGTTCCGGGTCAACGCCCATCATCTCGTCGCCCTTCTGGAAAATACGAGAACCCTCATGGATCAAGCAGTTTGCGATGTACTTCCTCGCCATCGTTCACACCTCCCAAATATAAAGAGCGGGAAGGGTGTTATCACCCCTCCCCTCATCCGGATTAATGCTTGAACCCGGTCAGTTTCTTGAACGCGTCGGCGAGTGCCACCTTTCCGTCCACTCGCATATCGGAACGGAACGCCACCTGACCGAACTCAAAGTACCGGTCAGCCGAGCGCTCCAGTCGCATGCCGGTCCGGTCCGCGATGTAGTAGTAGCGTGGATTGCCGAAGATGATGTTGGAACCCATGTCCGTACCGGCTCCGGCCCCGTCAAGGTCGTACTCGGCGAGCGCGTCCGTCTCAAAGACCGGATACCCGAGCAGACGAGCCGGTTCTCCTTCCTGCAGGCCATCCTGCCAAATGTATCGGCCGTTTGCGTCCTTCAGCAAGCGAATGCGCTGAATCGCCTTCGAATTGATGTACCAGACCGCACCGTTCCGGTACTGGCGAGGAAGCGCGTATACAGTCTTGACCAGGCTGTCGGCTTGGTTTTGGTCACTGGTGTTCGCGGCCGCCACCGTGCCGATCGCTGCCTGCGCAATACCGGTCGGCTTGTTGACACCATCACCGGCCACAAACGCCGCGTCCTCGGCCGCCGCGAAGTCCTCCGCAAAAATGTCCGCCAGCAGATCGGCCACATTGATCGCGGAGTCTTCCAGCAACTCGACAGATGCCCGCACCAAGCGGGTGTATTTATGCGGGGTCAGGTTGACGTTCCCGAAGGTCGGGTCAGATTCCTGATATTGCTGGTTCTCGCCCGTCCACGCGCCGGAACCGTTCGCGGAAACCACCGGGATGCTAATCGAATCGCTCGACACTGGGAATGCCCGCGCACCCGAACGGCGAACCACAGTCAGCGCCGCCAGCTTGCGGATTACCTCCGACCGGAATTCTTCAGGAACCAGATACCCGCCTGCGTTTGCGGTACCGCCCGCCAGTGCTTTCCGGTCGATGACTTCCCCGGTTTTCGCCCAATGGATGAACGATTTCATCTCCGGCGACAGTTGATCGCGACCGTGGCGGCTATTGATCCGGGGGGCGTTCGACACATCAAACTGCATTTTCTTTTCCACCAGCCGCTGAATCGGGGTGGAAAAATCGAAACCGGCGGATTTCAGTTCTTCCTGTACCACTTGCTGAACCATGTCCTTCAGTTCATCGTTGACCGCTTTCCCAGTTTCGATGATTTCCTTCGCCAGCCGCTTACCTTCCTCAATGGCCGCAGCCTTCAGATCCTGCTCCTGCTTGAATGCGCGAAGCTGCTCCAGTTCCTTGACATCCGCAATCGGAGCGCAACGCTCGCAATTGCAGGAACGCAGCTCTTCGAACTTCAGTTCATGCAGTTGTTCAGCTTTTTTGTCAGCGAATTTGCACTTCATCTGCAAAGCACCTCCGATTTTCGTGAAATTAAAAAAGCCCCAACCTCTTCGCGACAATCGCGGAGATGTCAGGACTTCCTGTATGGACGTGATGAGCCATTGGCTGTTTCAGCGCCTCCAGCTTCGACTCCAGATCGCGGATTCGCTCTTCCAGAGATTTGGTTGCGGCTTCCACAGCGGCTTTCAATTTGTCCTCGGTGTAGGACTTGACACCGGTTATGCGGGCCAGATCGTTGGCCGGGATGGGAACAAGAGAGACCTCCAGCAGGTCGGCCTTCTTGATCAGCCGGACGATTTTCTCCTGCCCGCCGATTTTCTTCGGCTGATACTCGGCATCCAGCGTCCGGAACCCGATCGACATGCGCTCGATGATCCCCTCTTTCGCCATCGCGTAGTATTCCTTGGCACGTTCCCTAAGGATTTCCGAGTCCTCGTTATCGACCGCAAGCTTGATGGTGATAAACAGGCCCTTTTCGTCCTCCTTCACGCGGCCCACACCGATGCCTTCTCGGGGATTGTGCATGCCGAAGATGGGAACCTTCGTCCGGCCACCGGCGAATGCCCCCGCCATGACGATGTCGAGCTGGCGATCCACGTTTCCGAAGGTCGATGCGTACCCCTCGATGACACCCTTCTCGTCCTTGGATGCCTTGAATTCCACCGAGTAATCCAAATAGACCTTTTCCTCCATTCGCGCCCTCCTTTCCTCCCGTTTTTCCCTACGGCTGGTCTTTGGACCATACAACCGCCACGCTCCCCAGCTTGACGGACCGTAAGGATCTACTCGACCACCGGAAGTATTGTGCAACGGCAATTCGGATGCAACGGCGGGTATTTCACGTCCTCATAGGTGATTTTCAGGCTTTGTTGCTGCCCATTTTCGTCTTTGACGGTCAGCTTGTCCCCAACCTTGAAGAAAACCTGGTCGATGCCGACCACTTTTCCGTCCATTTCCATGCAGAACGGACAAGTGCGGTCGTCTTCGGTCGCAAGCCATTCCACCCGCGTGACATCGGCTGCCTTGAACGCCGCGTGAGCACCCGCATTGGAAGAACGGACCGACTCAGATCGGGCGATCATCTCGGCCCGGTAATCGGTGTAGCTGTTGAACAGCGTCCGGATTTCATCCTTGAGCCGGGCGATTCCCCACCCGGCAAGCTGGGCCTTGATCATCACAGCCTGCAGATCTTCCTGAGTGATGGCGTTGACGTTTTGCGTAAACTTAGGAACGTAGCTCTCCAAAAAAGCGACCACTTCCGGGCTGGTCCCGTCAAATTCCCGGCCAACCAGTTCGGCGGCAATCGAACCGCCTGCAACCAGAATCTTCATGATCTGCTCCAGCGTCAGCGCCGCGAGATCGTCGTACCAATCATTCGCCAACCCGAGAATCTCCCGGTTGATCCGCTGGTATTCCGCCGGGTCGATCGTTTTACTCCCGTCCAGAATAGACAGCACATTCTGTTTTTGGCGCTTAAAATACGCTTGCAAATCCCTCGTGAACTTCGGGATCACCTGATCCTGCAGGCGGAGAATCCGGTCGGCAAATTGCTCCTTATCTGCGGCCAAGGTTTTCAGAAACAAATCCTTCTGCCCGTTGTCTCCCTGGTCGTCCGGATAGCCATTCACGGCATTATCCGTTTCAGCCGCGTTGTCGCCGCTATCGTCCGCCGGATCGGGAGCCGGTGATGCGCTTCTTTGCATCTCAAAAACGAACCTGTCGCCACCCTCTACGGGGTCGAACCCGATCTCCGTCCGGCCCTCATTGAGACGAATCAGACCTCCATTATAGGCAGCGATCACCCGGTTGTATTTCTCATTCACGTCCTCCTGCAATGCATGCACGCCAGACAGATCGAACCGGGCGATCAAGCCCTCGTTAGCGAGCAACTGAGAGGTAATTTTTGATTCAATCCTCCGAAGCGCCGGAATGATGGTTTCGTCCCAAAGATGGCGCTTCGCTTCCGAGTAGTTCGAGTATTTACCGCCGTGACGAATCCCAACCCATGACGGCAGCAAGACCGGGTCCACGCCAAACGCCGCACACAGCCGCGTTTCCGTGAAGGACCGGAGAGCTTCAAACTCCATATCGCGGAAATTAAGCCCCAACTGCTGATAGGTCGTTCCCTTTCCCAATACGGCTGGCTTGTGCTTTCGCTTCCCACGGAAGCGTTGCCACCAGCGGGTCGCAATCCGATCGGCTTCATCGTCCTGCAGCGGCTGGTCGGTCGTCAACAGACCAAACGGAACGGCGGCGTTCTCAAAAAAAGTGGCCGTGAAATCGGTCGCTTCGTTATCGATTCCCAATTCCCGAGCGACCCGCTTAATGGGCGAAAGTCCGTAGTAATCGTCCAGCGGATCCGGGAATTTGAAATGAATGACCTCCCACGACTCGAAGAAAATGCTCTGGCCGTTGACCACATACTCATACCCGGCGATAAATTCCTTTGCGTCCGGTATGATCTTCATCCGATCCGGCCTGAGAGGATACACCTCCACCACCGGACCGTTCGGATTGTCGCCCGCCCGAACCAACTCCCAATAGCAATTTCCCGAGGTATTCAAGAACGTATGCGTCCATTCCCACAGTTCATAGGCCGAAAGATGGGGATTCGGCCGTTGTAAAAGGCGGATCAGCCAATGATTGGGGACCTCCACTTTCCCCCTTCGGGTCGGCTTGTAAACGCGCAACACCGCCTCGGGAGCCGAAGTCGCGATCATCGAGATGCAGGCCGACACAATCGAATTCTTCCTGTACCCCTCATCGGTAAGCTGATCAACGCTAAAATTCGGGTATCGGGGAACGCCCTGCTGCCACACAGGGACCAATCCATAGGCCCTTGAATCCTTTCGAGCCACATCACGCAACGCTTTATCAATGGCCACTTCACTCACCACCTAACTGCATAGCGCAAGAAGATAAGCGCCAAGACAAATGCATGCAATCCCCAGATAGAAAAAGCACCGGTTCCATTCGAGATTGATAAGGAATCCAGCCGCCCGCCATAACGCAAAGCCAACACCGAACAAGAGAATGGCCTGCAAGACCACCGAAACCACCTTCTACACAAAAATCTGCACCCTGCGGTTCATCATCCGAATAAGCGCTTGCGTCATCGCATCGACCTGATCGTCGTACGCGCCGTTGGGAAACACCGCACACTCCTCCATGAAATCGTGGATCCACGGCGTGATACCCGGGGGCGGCAAATACACGTTCCCGGCCTCCACGACCGGCGACACGGCAGCCGCCCGGACGACCTTTCCGCCTTCCGGATTCACGGCCAGCAACCCCGGAATCTTGTGTTGCAGCATTTGAATGACCGCCGGGCCGTTCGCCTTGTCCTCGATGAGCTTGGCATAGGCATTGGGCCACTTGGCGGCCAGCGTTTCGATCGCCCGCATAGTAGCCGGTAGATCCATGCGGTCCCGGACTTGGTCCAGCAAATAAAAATCGCCGCCAACGCGGCCCCATACTTGACCCACCACATAGTCACTGGAATCACCATCTTTGAACGTGCAGTCCCATGATTGCAACATCTCATCAAACCGGTTTGGCAATTCTGTATAGAACCGCCACCAATGCCGTTTAAACAGGCTGCCCTCCTGCGGCGAAGGACGTTGCTGATAGAGAGCCGCCCACGCTTGGGAGCCAACCGCCCGCTTTGTCGCCTCAAGCCATGCCTTGTCGAATCCATGTTCAGGCCAGAGAGGATCACCGGGATTCCGGCCCAGCGGGTCGTATTCTTCCGCTTCAGCCGGGAGAGAAAGAACCGTCCATTGTGCCGCTTCTTCTGCCGTCACATACCCAAGTTCCGGATTCAAAAGACGACCCGCCAGATCATCCTCGTGCCACCGTGTCAGAATGATGATGATGCGACCACCGGGGTGCAGGCGTGTATACAGAGTGTTCCGGTATTCGTTCCAGACCATGTCCCGGTAGGTTTTGCTGTCGGCTTCCTTCCGGTTCTTGATGGGGTCGTCAATCAGCAGCAGATCGGCCCCTTGCCCGGTGATCGGGCCGCCGATGCCCACGGAAATCATGCCGCCCCGGTTCCCTTCGATGTCCCAGTTCACGACAGACGAATTGTCGCGGGCCAGATAGATGCCGAACAGTTCGCGTCCGAATTCCTCCACCTTCTGTCGGTTGGCCCGGCCGAATTTCCGCGCCAGATCTTGGCCATAGGAAACCTCGATCACGCGCCGATGCGGTTTTTTGCCAATGAAAAAAGACGGGAACGTTTCGCTCACCGTCATGGACTTCCCGTGCCGCGGCGGCATGAAAATCATCAGACGGGTAATGTCGCCGCGCTCCACCGCTTCAAGATAGGAGCAAATCAACCGATGGTGCCGGGCCGGACGATACACGCCCCGGTGAACGTACTCGGCATAGAACGAGTAATCAGTCCTCGCTATCTCCCGGATCAATTCCGGCGAGAGCAATTTGTCGACGCCAAAGCTGCTTGACAAGCTCTCGTGATTCCGGGTCTGCAACAATCTGTTGTCGAATGCTGATTTCGTACTCCTCACGGTTCACCACTGTCCCGCTATGCTCAACTTCAGCAGACACCTTGTCCTTTTTGCCCCAGCGATCCGGATACTTGCGCTCCAGATACCACGCAGCTGCCTTCCAGTCTGTTTCTGCCGCTTTGGTGATCAGCTGGATCCTCTTGGCTTCCGCGGCCGCCTCGGCCTTTTTTACAGCCTCGCAAAACTCGCGATATCCCTTTTTGGCTCTTGGTTTTGCCCCCTCTTCAAGCCATCTGTAAAACGTGGAAGGATGGATGCCTGCCAAAGCACAAGCCGTCTCATGATAATTTCCTGCAGCAATTGCCCCGACAATCTTCTGTTGGATTTCGGGTGTCAATTTGGTTCGTCTTGCCATCCACATCACCCAGCTTTCTTATCCATCCAGCCTCACCGCCTTCTGGCCCGTGAATGCTTCCCAGCGCTTAACGATTACATCGCAGTACACCGGATCAAACTCCACCCCAAAACAAATCCGGCCCGCTTGCTCTGCAGCAATCAGAGTAGAGCCGGATCCAAGGAACATATCCAACACAATCTCGCCGGGCTTCGATGAATTCTGGATGGCTTTTGCGACCAATGGGATCGGCTTCATGGTCGGATGGTCCGCATTTTTCGCTGGCTTTTCAAAGCGCCAGATGGTGCTGCTTTCATCCGTCCCCTGATAGACAATCTCAAAATCGGGAACCTTCAGCACCACGGAATTGGTCCCTGACGTGATCGTGAGAAGGTGATCCTTGCCTTGCTTCGAGATCGTCAGGCCGACCGGATACTCAATCACGGTCGACTGCTTTCTCCCGCCGTACCACTTATGGCTGCCGCCCGGCTTCCAACCGTACAGTATCGGTTCGTGCTTCCAGTGGTAATCCTGCCGCCCCATGACTATGGTGTTTTTCACCCAGATCAGGCACTGTTTCAACAGCCATCCTGCATCCACCATAGCTGTACGGAAATTGATTCCTTCCGAATCGGCATGCGCGATATAGATCGCGCCGCCCTCAACAGTCACCTCATACGCATTCCGGAACGCTGCAAGAAGGAACTCGTAGAACTCCCGGTCGCCCATGTTGTCGTTTTTGATTTTCTTCCCGTTGGTCCCTTCGTAATTCACGTTATACGGCGGGTCCGTGAACACCATGTGCGCCTTTTTGCCATTCATCAGCCGGAGAATATCCTCGCGCTTCGTGGAGTCCCCGCAGAGAACATAATGGGCACCCAAGCGCCAGATATCACCGGGCTGGGAGATCGGCTCCTCGATTTCCTCCACGGCTTCATCTGGGTCAAAATTGTCATCCCGGATTTCCTCCTCCACGTGGAATTGCGTTATAAGCTGCTCGATTTCCTCCAGATCAAAACCGGTCAGCTCAATGTCGATGCCGCCGTGGTCCAGCTCTTCCAGCAGCTCCTTCAGCTTGAAATTGTCCCAATCACCCTCGATTTTGTTGAGCGCGATGTTCAGTGCTTTCTCCCGGTCCTCGTCCAGATCAACGACCGATACTTCAATTTCCTCAATGCCAAGCTCGCGAAGGACTTTCAGCCGCTGGTGACCCCCAACAACGTTTCCTGTCCTTTGATTCCAGACGATCGGCTCCACCATGCCAAATTCCTCAATCGAGCGCCGGAGCTTTTCATACTCCGGATCGCCGGGACGCAAATCGAGTCGCGGATTGTACGGAGCCGGGACGAGCTTATCGATGTGCATTTTCTTAATTTCCAAGGATACCAGCTCCTCCCTTCAAACACGCATAAAAAACACGCATACATTTATTGACACGCATTATTTATGCGTGTTACAATCATATCAGAAAGGGGGTACCGGGATTGGGGAAACAGGTTACCGTAAGGGAAGTCCTTAAAAAATTAAAAGAGGAGGGATTCATCAAGTCCCCTACCCACAAGGGCCGCGGCAGTCACCAACGCTACATACATAAAGATGACCCAACCAGATTCGCTGATATAAGTTTTCACAGCAGCGGCCAAGTGATTCCCAAAGGCACCTTGAAAAGCATTGAACGGACATCCGGAGTGAAATTCTAACCCCGGTGTCCTCCCCATACCTCCGAAAAACTCAGCAAAGGAGCGATGAACATGCCTTACAAAAACCACTTCATCTACCCGGTCGTGGTTGAAAAAGCAGAAGACGGCGGGATCGGCATGTATTTCCCCGATTTTCCCGGAACGGCCATCCTCGCGAAAGATTTGATCGATGGGATCAAGCGCGCCAAGGAAATGCTGGCCGACCTCATATTGGAACAGGAAGAACAGGGGATTGAGTTACCGGATCCATCCACCCCTGATCAGATCGAGTTGCTCGATCCCAGTGATCGGATCGTGATGATCGAAGTCTATATGCCGCCCTACCGCGATGAGGACGCGAACAGAGCGGTCACCAAAAACTGCACGTTGCCAAAATGGCTGCGTGATGCGGCTGAGGAGGCCGGTATCAACTTCTCGCAAGTCCTCCAGTACGCGCTCAAAGAACAGCTTGGCCTGATTGACAAGCGTTCCTGACAGGAATGCCCCAACCCCCGAATGATAATGATCGGGGGTTTTTTCTGCTCTGCAAAAGAACAAACGCACGAAAGAACGTTGGATGCGTTCAAACGTGCGTCATAGGTAATGCTGGTTGTTCAAAGGCGGCAGCGAAGTGAACAGCCGCATATTCTCCCGCCGGGCAGTATGATCCACAAAAACCCTGCGTGGAGCGCCGTATTTTCGGACCATCTCGCGACGATTCATTCCGTGAACCGTCTCGCAGTGGTGATTGGTCAGCGTTTCACATATCCAATCACAATTTGGAAACGGACATCTGTACAAAACATCACCCCCTAAAAAATTACCGCCCGAAAACCGAACGGCCATAGGGGATATGCGTCGCTGATACCATATTAACACCTTGAAGCGTGCCAAAAATCCAATAAAACTCTAATAAAAGTCTAATACACCCGCCAGAGAAATAAGAAGTTTGTCCATCGTCTGGTTGCGAATCACAAATATATTCTTCTCGGAGTACCCCATCAGTTCAGCAGTCTTTTTGACTGAACAGCCGTCAAAATAGCGATACCGGACAAACTGCTGCTCCATTTCGGCCAATTCCCCAACAGCATCATCGATAGAGTCTACAATGAGCTGGAACCGTCTGATTTGTTCATGGAGATCCAGCGCCCGCTTTGATTCAATTCGATCAATTGCGTATTTCTCAGTGGTCGAAGAAATCACGAACGTCCCGGATGACCCTTCCCGCATCTCGTAGTTTGCAGTCATGGAAGGCATAATATAGTCAAGCTGCTTCTGCAGGTTTCGGATTCCGGATTTGTACATCCGATAGTGCCGTAAATGCGTCTCGATACTCCGGATTTGCTGCTTTTTATGTCTGTTCACCATTCGCAACCTCACCTCGTTCTGGCCGGTATATGGCAAAGCGGGAGCCGCAAAGCTCCCGTTTGTCTGTTCGTTAATCGGTTCGCATCTCGGACACTGACACAATCCTGCCAAGCCCCGGCTGCGCTTTCCTCAGCTCGTTGCCTTTATGCCATGCCTCTCGTACACCCAGAGCCTTAACCACCTCTTGAATCCCCGTGTCGAACTTAACTCGCCATCTCCGCATCCGGATTTCACCTCCATTTGTGTGCTTCTGGACCAATTACTCCACCCCGATTTCCGCCAGTATCTTTTCGCATTCGGCTTGGTCTAGCTCCGTGATCCGCTTTTCGACCCCGAGAATCTGCTGAACCAGTAGCCTGATTTCCTTGCCCTTGAACCGATGGAACGACAGAGCCTTGATGACTTCCATCCGCAAATCATTGACTCGAGCAGTCATCGCCTTTGCACTTCCTCCGCCAGCTTCCGAACCTCGGCCATGATCTTTTCCCGCATTTTCGGTCCGATCCCCTTGGTTCGGTTCAATGCCATTTCCCAAAAGTCGCACGCCTGGTGAAAGCCCTTGGCGTATGCTTCTTCCCGCAACCGTTCCATCTTCTTCTGCAATCCCATCGCAACCCTACCCCCTATGAGAGCAACCGCCAACCTTTCCGGATTCTCGCTTTCAGCTCGTACCGCCTTAACGGCTCGTAGAGATACACGTCGAACCCGTGTTCTTTTCTCCTGAGCAAGTACCACCTCGTTTTTGCCATGAAACCACCGCCCCCAGGTAATCTAAAACGATTCCCCGGTTCGGTTCCACGCGGTCGCACGAAAGACGGATCTCCTGATACGGAATGCTCTGGCGGCCCCCTCGCATCCGGCCAACCCACCATTTCTCGAATTCCCTCAGCGGCATGGCATAAACCTCATGGAGCACCGAGAATTCGATCAGCAGGAACGCAACACCGCCGTTATCTTGCCAACGCCGCAGGAAATCAACCTGATGCGGTTCCACCAGATCCAGCTCGAACCTTGTCCGCTCCCGCGTCGATTTCGCGTCAAACGCGATCGGGCGGCCGTTGAACACGCCGACAAAATCCACGGTCGACTTTTTCTCCGGAAAGGCCGACACGATCTGTTTGCCGCGCCGGATGACCTTCCACGGTGTCGGGACTTTTTGGATGATAGCCCAGCCCTTCGACAGGTACT
This sequence comes from Effusibacillus pohliae DSM 22757, assembly GCF_000376225.1. NCBI lineage: Bacteria > Bacillati > Bacillota > Bacilli > Caryophanales > Alicyclobacillaceae > Effusibacillus > Effusibacillus pohliae. The sequence goes on along the minus strand of NZ_AQXL01000096.1, from coordinate 1,053 downwards.
GCGCGTTTGCAAATTCGATGAGTTGCTCAAAGGCCATTCCTCTGTTTGCGTAGGTCATTCCTTCAGTTTTCCCTCCTGCGACGGTACCTGACAACCCAGCCGAGCATCGCCCGCCGGATCTCGACCTCGTGGTACTGCCGAACGAGATCGTCGGCGATCGCCACTGCTTGGCTTCTGAGCGGCACTGGCAGTGTGGTGTACCAGCCAAATTCGTCGATCGGCACCACATATCCCATCTTCTCAGCCGCTCCTGCGAAACCGTCCCGCCGCCGGACAAGTCGCGAAGTGAGAAATACGCCCGGTCACGATGTACCCGTTGATTTCGCCGCCCCGATAGTGTCGGCCCCATAACACGCTGCCGCCTTCCGTGACTATGCAGGTGTCCGGTTCAAGCGTCCCCACTTCCACTGACACATTTTCCAGGTTTACTGGCATGTATCTTCCGTTCTTGGTCTGGATCCACCGGATTTTCGTTCCACAAGCCCGACATTTCGACATCTGTCAAACCTCCTTCTCATATCCGCAGGTCTTGCAAGTCCGAATGAATACGTGGTTTTCAATCCTGAGCCGGAAACTGCCGTGCCCACACTGGCTGCAAGTTCCCGGACGTTCTTCCGCGCGTCCATTTCCGGTTCGAACTGAGCCGAATCCCAAATGCTTCCGCCGCCCGGTCCGTTTCCCTGCCATCTTCCCACCACGTCCCTGAGTCAAACCGACAACATGAACACCGCCAACAGGTAACACAGGGCCAGACATCCCGCCGCCGTCCAGCGCCTGCCGCTTTCCCAAAAGACCAACGTCATGAAGACGGACACCAGCATCAAAATTCCAAAAATCAGGCTCCATAGCACCGTGATCCCCCCAATTCACGGATGAAAGGCAGCAATTCCGGCGATTGATAGATGTCACCGATGATTTCAACGTCCGTTTTTTGGGCGACTTCTCCAAGCAAGGTACTTCGAACCCAAAACGCGCCGTCCGAAAAATACACATCCGTGATGACCTCAATATCGAACGCGGCATACCGGACAATGTCACCGGCGCATATTTCTT
>NZ_AQXL01000095.1 GCF_000376225.1 Effusibacillus pohliae DSM 22757 | reverse complement strand
CTAGCAGGTTCAACAGGCCATTTTCGTCGTTCTGGAACAGGCAACGCTTGCCGAGCTCGATGCCTCGGTAATTAAAGGCACGAGCGACGTGATTGTGTTTCGCGATGTCGGTTCCAATGACCAGAGTCGTTTCAGAAATTCTCGAAATCCGTTGATTTTGTTTGTTCGATTGGTTAAACTTCATAGTGAGCGTCCTCCTCTAATTAGGGCAGTGAATGTCAACCATTCCGAGACCCAGCATACAGGAGGCGCTTTTTGTTTTGCAAACCGCATTTTAATTCATCACAGGAATAGCTCCTTACAATTTTTCAATAATAGTCGCAACCCCTTGCCCCACGCCGACGCACATTGTCGCCAGCCCATAGCGGCAATCCCTTCGCTGCATTTCATGCACAAGCGTGGTCACGATCCGGGCTCCGCTGCATCCAAGCGGATGACCAAGCGCAATCGCTCCACCGTTGACGTTGACCTTTTCCCAGTCAAATCCAAGCTCCTTCACACAAGCGATCGCTTGCGAAGCGAACGCCTCGTTGATTTCAATCAGGTCAAGCTGGTTGACTGTGAGACCGGCCCGTTGCAGCGCCTTCCTGACAGCCGGAATCGGCCCGATGCCCATATAGGCCGGGTCGACTCCCGCCGCCGCCCAGGTGACGATCCGCGCCATCGGGGTTAAGCCAAGTTTGTTCGCCGTGTGACGCTCCATGATCAACAGTGCGCTCGCGCCGTCATTGATACCGGACGAGTTGCCTGCGGTCACCGTTCCATTCTGCCTGAATACGGGCTTCAACTGCGCCAGCTTTTCCAATGTCGTATCGGGCCGCGGATGTTCGTCAGTGTCGAAACTCACGGTCGTCTTCCCCTGCCGGACTGCGATCGGAACGATCTCCTTCCGAAAGCATCCGCTGGCGATCGCCGCAAGCGCTTTCTGCTGGCTGGCGAGAGCGAATTCGTCCTGTTCCTCCCGTGAAATCCGGTATCGCTCGGCCACGTTTTCCGCCGTCTCGCCCAGGCTGATGGGCGGGTACTGCTTCGCCAGCGCGGGATTGACAAGACGCCAGCCGAGCGTGGTGTCGTACAACGTCTGATTGCCTCTCTCACCGCTCAACTGCGGCTTCATTAACACATAGGGAGTGCGCGTCATACTCTCCGTTCCACCGGCGATAAAAATGTCCCCAATCCCCGTCTTAATCGCCGCAGCCGCCTGGTTCACAGCTTCAAGGCCGGATGCGCACAACCGGTTGACGGTGACGCCCGGAACCGTCTCCGGCAGGCCGGCCAACAGCACCGCCATTCGCGCTATATTCCGATTGTCTTCCCCCGCCTGATTGGCGCAGCCGAAAAACACATCTTCCACTCGATCGGGATCCACCGGGTTTCTCGCCAGCAGTTCTCGAATTACGTGAGCTGCCAGATCGTCCGGCCGAACATCACGCAAAGCGCCATTCACCCTGCCAATCGGGGTTCTCACCGCATCGACAATGACTGCATCCATCATATTTGGCAGCTCCTTTCCAGCAGATGAACATCATGAATAGGAATAAAATCCCCGGCCTGTTTTTTTGCCGAGCCAACCGGCATGCACCATTTTTCGCAAAATCGGAGCGGGCCGGTAACGGTCCTCACACAAATTCCGGTAAAGCCCGCACACGATCGCGTAGATCTCGTCCACTCCCACCTGATCCGCCCACTCAAGCGGCCCCAGAGGATAGTTGGTACCCTTTCTCATGGCCGCGTCGATGTCTTCGACAGATGCGACCCCCTGCATCCACGCAAAGGCCGCTTCGTTCACGATCATCGCCAGAATCCTCGGGAACACGAGCCCCGCCTCATCGGCGACCGTTTCCGTCTGTTTTCCGAGGCTCTCGAAAAATTCCGCCGCTTTCTTGACAGAAACGGGATCTGTTTGCAGCGCGGGGGCGATCTCGATCAAATCAAATTGCTCCCAATCGCCCAGCGCCCCGAAACCGACCAGCCGGTGGGGGTACGTTAACCGGGCAGCCGTTTCGGTCGCCGTAATCGCCAAAGTAGTGGACAAAATCAGAGCATCGCGGTCGAGCAACGGTTCAATTTCGATCAAATGGGCTTGCTTCCGTTCCAACTCCACATTCGTCGTTTCGATAACGATCTGCGGTATCTGAGCACGACGCTCGACCGCCTGGATGTCCACACACTCAAGGAACGGGATTCTGTTGATCTCCTGTCGCAATCGGTCCGTGAAGGGGCCGGAACCGATTACCAGGACGTTTGTCTTATCCCTCATAACGGTAGTATCCCCTTCCCGACTTGCGGCCGAGTTGGCCCGCCTGCATCAGCCTTTGTTGATAGAAATGCGGTCGAAACCGGGAATCTCCGAAAAAGCCGGCAAAAACCGATTGGGTGGTCGAAAAATTGACATCGATCCCGATCAGGTCCTGCAGTTCAAAGGGACCCATGGGGAATTTGCCCGCCTGTTTCATGATCCGGTCAATTTGCTCGACCGATGCCACCCCGTCCCCCAGGATGCGCAACGCTTCATTATAATAGGGGCGGGCGACCCGATTCACAATAAACCCGGGAGTATCTTTGCATTTCACCGGATGTTTTCCCATATCGACAGCCAACCGGCTGAGTGTCTCAACAGTCGCGTCAGACGTTTGAATCCCCTGCACGATTTCCACCAAAGGCATCAACGGCACCGGATTGAAAAAGTGCATCCCGCCGACCCGTTCCGGACGCTCGACAACGCTCCCAATTTGCGTGATCGACAAGGAGGAAGTGTTCGACGCCAGAATCGTTTCCGGCGGACAACAGTCGTCCAACCGCTGGAACAGTTGCTGTTTCATGTCGAGCGTTTCCGGCACCGCTTCGATCACAACCTGACACGACGCCATTTGCTCCAGGTCGGTCGTCACGTGAATCCTGTTTTTGGCGGTTTCCGCCGCTTCCTTCGGAATTTTTCCCTTTTCCGCCAGCCGGTCAATTCGCGCAGCGATCCCTGCCAGGGATGTCTGGAGAGCTTCTTGCCGTACGTCGTACAGCAACACATGAAACCCCTGCTGGACCGCGACCTGGGCAATTCCGCTTCCCATCGTGCCCGAACCGACGATTCCGATCAAACGGATTTCCACCTGCATCGCCCCTCTGTTTCAGTCTGAGTCGAATCCGATTTCTTCCACCGTGTTTTGCCAACGGACGTATTCAAACACGCTGCGGCAAGAATGGCAGTAATATTGCCGAACAAGTTGCGCCGTTCCGAAGGGGGAATGCAGGGATACCTCGCTCGAATTACAAAATGGGCAGCAGGGCGGGCGATCAATGAGCATGCGCGATCTCCTCGCGCGCCAGCGATTTGGCCATTTCATCCCGGAACCGTTTCAGCAGGGCGGCATCTTTCACCATGTATCCTTCTTCTGTCAGCACCTGCCGGTTCTCGATCGCGCTCAACCATGCTTCCACTTCCAACGCGGCAGCATCGAGAGCTTCCCGGAATTTGCGCGGGATCGCTCCCCGATCTTGCAGCAATTGCTCAGCCCATCCGCGCGAATAGATGATATGCTCTCTTTGTTCCCTGATCAGCTTGTGGATTCGCGCCGCCACATCGGATCGGTTGGCTGCCAGCATCGACCGCAGCACCAGGTCAAGGGCGGTGTTGACTGTGTACAGGCCCGCGATCAACGTAATCCAATCGTGGATCTGCACAACACTTTTAAAGGCCTTGCCTGTCTGGGCGGTGATGTCCGGCTTCTTCCCCCCGGTTCCCCGCAAATCGTACACCCAGTAGTACAGCACCCTGGCGTGCCCCAATTCTCCTTGCGCCATCGCGATTGCGGCGAGAGTGGCCTCCAGATTGGGCCCGCTCACACCAATGTGAACCAGTTTGTCCCCGAGAACGAACTTGTTGTCGGCGATCGTCTCGATAATTTCAATGAACGTATCGATTCCAGCCGATTTTTCAGCCATCGATCTGTACCTCCTCTTTCCCCAGGATCCCTTTCGGCCGCCTGACCCAACGGATGGATGGTCTTGGAACTACGCACATCTCGACCCAGTCTTCCTCGTCATACACATACTCGGCGTATACTTGCGCCAGCTCATCGTTGGGCGCTTCCACAGTTCCGATGTGCAGCAAACTGTCACCCCGGTGAATCCGCGCAAATACGTCATATTCCATTACACGCTAACCCCCCAACGCCGCATCTTTTGTTTTGCTTCCTCCGACAATCGCTCGCTCGTCCAGGGAGGATCCCACACCACGCGAATTTCCACCGACCGGACGCCAGGTTCTCGCAGCAGCCGTTTTTCAATATCCTGTTCGATCCAGTCCATGCAGGCGCAGGAGACGGCTGTGAACGTCATGGTGACGACGACGTGGCCATCCTGTTCCTCAATCTTGTAAATCAGTCCCATATCGACCACACTGACGGGAAATTCCGGGTCCAACACCTCTTTGAGCGCTTGCCACAACCGTCTTTCCAACAGATTGATGGCAGCCACGTCATACCACCTCTTCGCGGAGCGCTTGCATAGCGAGTGCCCCTGCCTGAATCTGCTGCACAAATTCCCGGTTTTGCGGACCCCGCTGCTTGAAGCGGGCGATCACATTCTCCCAGGTATCGGGCTGATCGAACAGCCACTTCCTGTTCTCGACGTCAAACTTGCAGGGAAACGGAAAATCCAGCACGTATTTGCCCGTCGCCTCGTCATAATGAGCCGGTACTTTGACGCCGATCGATTCACAGAACGGAACCGCTGTGGATAACCATTTCTGGCGCAGCTCGTCATTGCTTCTCCCTTTCAGCTTATAATCCAACTGCGCCGAGCGGGATTTCAGTTCGTCGGCCACCCCGAAAAATTCAAGTGCCATCGGAAACATCCAATCGACTGCCCGCTGCACTTCCTCCCGTTTTTCCGGATCTTCCATCGCCGTGCGCATGATGATTTCCCCGTTCCGCAGATGAAACAATTCCTCTTTGTCCACCTTGACCAAGGCTCGCTTCCAGGGGCCATAAGACGTGTGTTCATACGCATCACCCAGCAAGGTGTAACCGGCCCGGTCAAAAAAAGCGTTGAAAACGCCAACCTCAATCCAGGTGGTCAGCCGGAAATCGAACGCATATGGATTTTTCCACTTATGCGGTTCGCGGTGATACAACAGTTCTTTCGTGTCCACACCCAGATCGGCAAGCAACCGGTAAGCGATGTGCGCATGGCCGATTTCGTCCTGGATCACAGCGAGCGCGGTGATCTTGCTGTTTAACGTCGGAGCTTTGTCATAGACGCTCAACAGCGGGGGTACGCTGAGAAGCTCCGTATCCCCCACGATCAACAGGGTCTGTTTCAAAGCATTCAGATACTCCACATTCATGTCCTCGATCGTCTCAACGACAAAGCCTTCGTGCACTTTTTCCTTGAGCAGTGCCCCTTGATCCATATTCACCCTCCATTCTATATTACGTTTTTTTGATTACCGTCTGTATTTCATAATATAATGATGTTTGAGTTTTCTGTCAAGCTCAAGAATGAAATTTTGTAAAAAAAAAAAATTGAAACAATGGGCTTTCGCCCACTGTTTCAATCTAACACACAGCACCATATCCCATTCGTTTTCTTCCGGCTGCTATCCACTTCAAGTGATCAAGTAAGGATGGCTTTTTGTTTGGAAACGCGAGTGAGGCGCATAGCGGAGGTTTTGTTATGAGATCCCCCGGATAACGCATTGCGATTTTCGTCTCTTCGTATATAATGCATAATGAATAGGTTGCATGAAATGTAAAGGGACTAATCTTTACCGATTAGTCCTTTCGATTGCGGTTTAACAATTTGCGGTTGCGTAAAATCTCTCGGCTTTTCACATGCAAAACCCCTTCCGGCGTCAACCGCACTTCCGGCAGGTGGGTCGACGACAGGAACAGCAGCGTGTAAATCGGATCGTAATGGGCGTGGCCCCGTTCTCGCAACAGCTTCTCAAACGTCTGTGCCCGCTCGATCAAATGTTCCATATCCTGCGTCGACATGCCCCCAAGGATCGGCATTTCCAGTTCGAACAGGATCTCTTGATCCTCCACCATCACAATCCCGCCGCCGATTTCCAGCACCTGGTTGACGGCCCGGGCCATCGCCGCCGGATGCTGCCCGATCACCAAAATTCCCTTCGCCGCGGTGTAGGAGCTGGCAAGCGCGTCGAGCCGGTCGGCCATGCCGACGATTTTCGCCTCGACGATCGCACTCCCGTCGCGCGCAAACAGGGCAGCGTGCAGCACACCGTCAGAGAGCGTCGGAGCGGCCGGCGAATGTTCCGTCCGGGCATCCGTCTGCAGGCGGGTGATCACCGGATTTTCCAACCGTAGCACCGGCAACTTCGCTTCCATAGAAAAATCGGACTCGGACGCCCGCCAATTTTCCTGCAGTTTGCCAAGGCCGGCCGCCTCCCAGCCGATTCCCGCCCACGATACCAACAATTGACCGCCCCGAGCTGCCCATCGTCCTTCGGCCAAAACGGCCGCCGGAGTCGGCCGATCCAGATCCTCCAGCACCAGAACGTCAGCCAGGCGGCCAGGGGCGATGCCGCCGATTTCGCCGTCCAGTCCGTAGTAGGTGGCCGGGTTGATCGTCACCAGCTGATAGGCTGTGACCGGATCCATGCCCGCTTCGATCGCCACCCGCAGCATCGCATCCGTATACCCGTCTTGCAAAAAAGCGGGAGTTGAGCCGTCTGTCGTCATCATCAGCCGGCTCGTATTTCCCCGGTAATCGGCGAGCCCCTTCACGATCTGCGGCAGATCCGGCCGCAGCGAACTGTAGCGGAGCGTCGTCCACAATCCGATGCGCAGCCGCCGCAGCGCTTCCTCCGCCGTTATGGCCTCATGCTCGGCCGTGATGCCGCCTGCGGCCAGCATCGACAGGGTTTCCAGCGAAGCGCCCGGCAGATGTCCCTCGACCCGTTTTCCAATCCGCAACGCGTACAGCAGATTTTCCGCCATTTGCCGGTCGCCGCCCAGCAGCTGCGGCCACCCGGTCAATTCTCCCGCCTGCACCACCAAAGGATGATCCAGCAGACGCCGGATGCGATCCGGCGCAAAAAACGGGGCAAATTCTTCCGCATGCGTCTGCGGATCGAGCCTGGCGCTCCAGAGCATTTTGACAGGCCAGTTTCCCATCTCGTCCATCAACCGCAGAAACTTCGCTTCATCGATCAGCATATACAGGCCCATATTGTCGTTCACCAGTGTCGTCGTGCCATGCCGCAGGACATACCGGGCAAGCGACTCCGGGTTGTACACTTGAAACGGATGGCAGTGCGGTTCGATGTAACCGGGACACAGATAGCGTCCCGTCAGATCGACCACTTCCGTATCGGGTCCCACCATCGCGTCCGATGGTCCGACATAGGCGATATGCCGGCCTTTCACCGCCACGTTAGCCGCTTGCAATTCTCCCGTATACACGTTGATCACCGTGGCCCCATGCAGGTACAGATCCGCCTTGACCTTCCCCTTGGCCACACCCAGCAACTGAAAATATGTATCGATCTCGAGCGCACGCAACCGCCTTTGGCACTCCATCATTCGATCCCCTCCTGGTTCAAGAGTACCAGGAATCCGTCCGAGCGACCAGTCGGTATGATAAAAAGAAAGCAGGATAACCAATGGGCCGTCCTACAAACACGGCCCAACTCCTTATTTTTTCAGAAGATTTTGTATCACGCGCTCCATCATCGCTTCCGACATGGTACCCTGCAGGCGGTCGACGACCACACCGCTCGGGTCAACCGTCACCGTCGTCGGAATGCCCACCACCTGGTACGCGGTGGCCACACCCCCATCCTCGTCCAGCAAATTGCGATATTTGACCTTGAATTCCTGCAAAAACTGTTGGCGGGCTTGCGCGTCCTGGTCCGAATTGGTCAGGTTGATGCCGAGAAACACGATCTGATCCTTGTAGGTTTCCGATTTTTTCACAAGGTCGGGCATCTCCTTCCGGCACGGGTCGCACCAGGACGCCCAGAAGTTGATCAGCACCCGCTTGCCCTTCAGATCGCTCAGCTTGACTGTGTTGCCTTCCAGATCTTTCAAGGCAAAATCGGGCGCCGGATAACCCGGTTGCGGCAGCGCCTGCTGCTGCCCGGCGGCAGGCTGCTGGCCGGCCGGAGTCCCCTGCCCCTGTTTTGCTCCCTGGTTGCCAATATTCATAAAGACGGCGGACAGTGCCACACCCGCCACAAGTATGCCAAGCATCATTTTCCAGTTTTTCATATCTGCCCTCCGCGTATCTTTTTCGAAGTTCCCATCTTGGCACACTTGGCACCCGCAGTGCCAAAACGCGACCGTTTCCGTCACTTGGACTTGAATTTTCAAAATCCCGTGAACCCGCCGAACAGGCGAACCAGATAGATCGTGATCGCCGTCATCGCGTTCGTGTACAGCAAAATCCCCATCAGCACCATCACGATCCCGCCGATCCGGGCGATCACACCCGAATACTTGAGCAGCCAGCGAACCGAACCGAGGCTGTAGGCTAGGATCAGAAACGGAATCGCAAACCCGAGCGAATAGGCGATCATCAGCCGGGTGCCGTTGGCCGGATCGGTGGCCGCAATCGCCAGAACGGACGCCAAAATCGGTCCGATGCAGGGCGTCCAACCGGCGGAAAAACTGATTCCGACGAGCAGTGAGCCGAAATACCCGGCCGGCTTGTTCCGCAGATGCCATTTTCGCTCCTTCATCAGCGATTCCCACTTGATGACGCCCGCCAGAAACAGCCCCATCACAATGATAACGATGCCGCCGATCTGGCGAATCAAATCCTTGTACTGGACAAACAGCCGGCCGACCAGCCCGGCGCTCGCGCCCAACGCAACAAAAATCACCGAGAACCCCAACACAAAGAACAACGAATGGACGAGCGCCATTCGCCGGATCGCAAACCTGTCCCGCTCCCCCTGCATTTTGTCGTACGAAATTCCCGTAATGTAGGAAATGTACGAGGGATATAGCGGCAAACAGCAAGGCGAAAGAAACGACAAAACACCTGCCGCAAACGCGACCATAAAATTCGGATTTGTGGTGTCGAACAACCAGATCCCCCTCTTCCGCTTCAGCTCCTGTTCCCATTATAGCGAAACAATCGTGAAGTTTCTGTGAAGAAGACGAATTTGCGGCGGTCATGCCCTCCAGCCGACCCACCCCGTGGCAGGCAACTTCTATGATATAATTTACATACTCTTCACCATCCATCCGCGAGGTGCGTTATGAACCAGATCGGCCAGTCGGACATCAATCGGATTGTGGAATTGTTGCAAGCAAAAATTTCCCCATACCTGGTGATCCTGTTCGGATCTGCCGTCAAAGGCGCGATGACGCCGGAAAGCGACATTGACATCGCATTTTTGACCGATTACAAGGTGAACGAATACGAAATTTTTCTGTTGGCACAGGAATTGGCAGACCGGCTGGGAAGGGAAGTCGACCTGGTCAACCTGGACAAAGCCAGTACGGTTTTCAGGGCGCAAGTGGTCGGCACCGGAAAGATCATCCACGACGGCGACCCGTACAGAAGAAAATTGTTCCAGATGAACACGCTGAGCCAGTATGCGCTGTTAAACGAGGAACGGCAATGCATCTTCGACAAGCTGAAAGAAAGGGGAACCCTATTCGGTGAATGATGTGGTCTACAACAAAATCCAAACGATCGTCCGTTGCATCAAACGGATTCGCGAAGAGTACCAGGATGACCCGGCCAATCTGGAAAATTTCACAAAGCAGGACGCTATTATTTTAAACATCCAGAGAGCGTGCCAGGCATGCATCGACCTGGCGATGCACATCACCGCTGAAAAAAATCTTGGAATCCCGCAAAACAGCCGCGATGCGTTCGATCTGTTGCACCAAAACAAGCTGATTGATGCCGAAATGAACGCAAAGTTGAAGGCGATGGTGGGGTTCCGAAATATCGCGGTACACGATTATCAATCGGTCAACCTCGCCATCGTACGGAACATCATTGAGCATCACTTGCAGGATCTGAAAACATTCGCCGATCATGTGATGCGGCTCGGGTAGTCGTGCATCGTTTGCAATTTCCGGAAATAGGGGATGCTACTCGCGAGGTGAGTCTTGTGAGAATCGCGTCCCTTTCGTTTGGGCGGCCGCTGTGGGTGCTATTGAGCGGGATTTTGTTTACACATTTGGGGTATTATCTGATTTTGCCGCTTTTGTCGATCATACTGGCGAAAGAAAGAGGGTTGACGGTCGCCGAGGTGGGAATGGTGCTGGGGGCCGGGTCGATTTCGTTTCTCGTCGGCAGTTTGCTGGGAGGCTGGCTAAGCGACCGGCTCGGCCAACGGCGGACATTGGTAATCGGCCTGCTGCTGCGGGCGGCCGGTATGTTTGTCTACGGTTTTGTATCGACTCTGCCTTTCTTGTTTGCCGCTTCGGTGACCACCGGTGTCGGCGGGGGCATCTATACGCCGCCGGCAAAAGCGGGGATTGCCACATTTGCCACCGAGCACAATAAATCCACCGCCTTTTCCTTCCGCGGCATCGCCGCCAACATCGGAGTCACGCTCGGTCCGCTGCTTGGGACGTTGCTCGCCGCCGGTTCCTCGGTCGGCCTGTTTGTGGCCGCGTCCCTGATTCACGCCGGTCTCGCGTTGACGCACCGGTTGTTGCTGCCGGCCGATTGCACAGCGCCTCATTGCGACGTCCCGGACAAGGGGTTCGCTTGGGAAATCTTGAAAGACAGGCCGTTCCTTGTATTCAGCCTGGTCACCGCTTTGGTGTGGGCTTTGTACGCGCAGCTGACCTTCTCACTTCCGCTGCGGGCGGCCGATATTCTGCCCAATCCGAAAACGGTCGGCCTGCTGTGGTCGGCGACCAGCGTCATGGTGATCGTTCTGCAAGCTCCCGTCACCCGCTTCACCACCGGTATTTGGCATCCGCTGCTGATCCTCGCTTCGGGCGTGGTGTTGATGGGGATTGGGCTGGGAACGGTCATGTGGTCAAGCCGATTTTTTCATCTGCTGCTGAGTGTCGCCATTTTCACATTGGGGGAAATGATGGTGATGCCGACGGTCGATACAGTCGTTTCGCAACTGGCCAAGCCCCGGCTGATCGGAACCTATTTCGGGGTCGCCGCACTCGTCTGGGGATTGGGTGAATCGCTCGGCAACGTGGGGGGCGGGCAAATCATGAACCTCGCCCGCCGCCTGAACGAACCGGATCTGCCCTGGACGGTGTTCGCAATCGCGGGCGGGATTTTGGGGCTGCTTCTGTACAGCCTCCGCCTCTGGCCCGCACTCGCCTGGCCGTTGTCCGGCACGCTGCTGGAACGAACGGAGAGGACGCTGTCTCCGGCAGTCCTGTGGAGAAAGAAAACGAAACATTGAAGCCGGGCAGTCGTTTCATGCAAAAAAGCCGGAGGTTGACTCCGGCATGTGCGTTCAGACACTCTTATGCCAATACTTCCTCGAAAAATACCAAAGTCTTGGCCCAAGCATCACGCGATGCCTGAACATGGTAAGAAGCACGCGTGTCGTTGAAAAATGCATGATGGGCGCCCTCATAGATTTCGTATGTGAAGGATTTGCCCGCTTCTTGCATCGCTTTTGCAAACCCGGGCACTTGCGAGGTGATGCGTTCATCCAGGCTTCCAAAGAAACCGGCTACCGGGCAGTGAATCCCTTTTATCTGTTCCTTACTCGGCAGGTTGCCGTAATACACCACCGCGCCTGCGAGCGAAGGCTCCCTGCATGCCAACAGAGCGGACAACGCGCCGCCCATACAGTAACCGACAGAGGCCACTTTTTGTCCACGGCTGTGCTTATATTCCTGCAAGAACCGCAGCGTCGCCTGCAAGATCTCAAGACGTTCCGGCAAGCGAGCCAACCCGCCGAAGAGTTCGGCAAAAGTGGATCTGATCTCTTCCCGTTTTTCTTCCGGCAGTTTTTCCAATGCTGCTTCACGGGCAATCGGGTCGTGCCAGGAAGCGGGCGGCAAAGTATTGAGGAATGCTTTCACTTGTTCGATGCGCTCCTCTTTTAGCACGTCCGGACGTTGGCCATTTTCTGCATACAGATCCGGCGCAACAGCCAAATAGCCTGCCTTCGCAAAGCGATCGGTCAAATCCAAAATGTGTGCGTCTGTACCCCAAATCTCCTGGATCACAATTACAACCGGCAGCGGTGTGTCCGCGTTTGCCGGACGAGAGATATACAACCGGTAACTCCTCTCACCGCCGTCAAAATTCAACCAGTCCGTATTTAGCGACATGTCGAAACCTCCTGTGGGTTGTTACTGATTGGCACTTTTGGAAAAACGGTAACCGGAAAATACAGAAAGTTTTTCCGCCACTTCGCGAACTGCCGGCAGTACCGTATCGGATACAAAATCATCCCTCAATACAGACTCGGGGGCCGCCACATTTACAGCAGCAATCACTTCACCATTCCTGTCAAAAACGGGTGCTGCAACTGAGCGTATCCCGCTTTCAAACTCCCCATTGCTCATCGCATACCGCTGTTGCCGGATTGTCTCCAGTTCCTGAAGCAGCTCCAAAATCATTGTTTTTGTATAGTTCGTATAAGGTTGCAATTCTGTTCCGAACAAAATTTCCTTTATACGCTCTTTCGATTGGAATGCGAGCAAAACTTTTCCCATCGCAGTTGCATGGGCGGGTAACCGGGAACCGATCGTAACGTTAACGGTGGTCACACCTCTTGCCGCTTCCCTCGCAACATACACAACTTCTCTGCCATCCAGAATTCCAATATGAGCGGACGCGCCAGTTTCGTCCCGGAGCCGTTCCAGATACGGTCTGGCAATCTCGGGAAGCTGCAAGGTGCTTAAATAGGCAAAACCCAATTCCAAGACTTTCGGAGTCAGTTCATATCGCTTGGTGTGTTCGTCCTGCCTAAGATACCCCAAGGTTTGGAGCGTGTACAACAAACGAAACGGAGTCGTCCGGCTGACTCCCAACCGGTTGGCAATTTCAGAGAGCGATAATGTGGGATTCTCCGCATTGAACATCCTTAAAATGTCCAGGCCCCGCACCAGGGAATTGGAATTGTATCGATCCTTCTCATCAGATGGCACCACTGTCCTCTCCTTTCCGCGAGTACATCTGCTCGTGTTTCTTCAGAAACTCCAAAACATGATGATTAAACGCGGCCGGATTTTCCTGGTAACACAAATGACCTGTTCCAGGGATAATGACGAGTTCCGATTTTGCAATACCCGCGTGAAGAATTTCAGATTCACGAACCGGTGTTACCTTGTCCAACTCCCCACAGATCACAAGTGTGGGAATGTTGATCAATGGAAGCAGACCGGTTTGATTCGCGTTGTATAGTGAGTATGCAACCGACCGGTAACCAGCAGGTCGAATTTCCGAATAAAGACGTTCAGCCTCTCGCCGAACTTCTTCCGGTGCGTTTGGAGCCAACAGCTCGCCCACCCTTTGTTTTGCGATTTCCTGAGGTGTTAACGTTTCGATTGAAACCAACCGGTTCCGCAATTTCCTTTCATTCAGTTCCGCATCCCCCGCGGCGTTTCCTCTGGTGCCGTCCGCCAATATGAGCGCTTTGACAACCTCCGGATAGAGACAGCAAAAATCAAGTGCCAACACACTTCCCATGGAATGGCCAAGAAGATAAATGGAATCCAGGTTCAGTTTTTCCAGGAATCCTTTTAAAATTTTGGCGAACTGTTTAAATGTGGTGATCGCTTTCGAAGGATCCGAACTCTTCCCATACCCGGGCGCATCCCAGGCGATAACCGTAAAATGATCCTTTAGTCCCTCCAACTGATTTCTCCAGGAACGGGAATTGCTCCCCATCCCGTGCAGCAGCAGCAGAGGCGATCCATTCCCTTCTATTTTATAATGGATAGTCAAATTTTCCACCTGGATATATGGCATTCCTCATCTTCCTTCTATCCATCAAATTTTTCAAGCAGTTCGATGATCACTTTAAACGTAGATGTGGTGTCCATGTAGGCGTATTTGCCCCACCCATTCCAAAAGTTCCCTTTTTGAATAATCGGATATCCCAGTTGTTCCAACACCCTGATTTTTTCTTCCAGATTGTTGACGACGAACGAAATGTGGTGAACCCCTTCGCCTATTGTCTCGAGGTGGTGTTTCCAGGTGCTTGGTGAATCGTCCGGTTCGATCAGTTCGATTTGGATAAGCGGCGTGTTAAGAAACATAAATTTCGCTTGTGCTTTCGTTGGCTGGCCCTGGAACACCACCTGCGCAGCATCGCTCGCACCCGATGCAAGAACCGGCGGCTTCGGGATCCCAAGCAACCTACAGTACGCTTCGGCGACAGACTCGATATCACGGACGACAAATGCGATTTGCGCCACCGTGTTCGTTCCGAGCAGCGGTTGCTCATCGCCATCTTTGCGCTGTTGCTGGGAAACTGCGTGCGGTTCCTCTCGTTCCAACAGCTCAACGACCGTTTTGTATGCATCCATGGTATCCACGTAAGCGTATCTTCCCTTGCTTGACGTAAATTCACCTGTTTGCAGGACGGGAAATCCATGGTCCTCCATGATCGACAAACATCGTTTCATGTTGTCGACGTCAAAGGCGATATGATGAATGCCTTCTCCGACGGCATCCAAAAATTCCCGCATTGTGCTCGATGCATCACTTGGCTCAATCAATTCGATTTGCACAGATGGAGTATTGATAAAAATCAATTTGCTCCGTGCATCAGACGGCTCGCCCCGGAAAACAATTTGCGAAATTTCCCGTGGTCCCGTCAAAAACCAGGCCGGTTTGGGGATACCCAGCAATTTCGCAAACGCTTCCGAGACCGCCTCGATGTCCCGGACCACAAAAGCGATTTGATGGATGACATTGTTGCCCAGCAAAGGTTCCGCCATTGTGGATTTTCCTCCTAACCCAAACCGCGTACGGCCAGTCCGCCGTCGCTCGAAATCACTTCTCCCGTGATTGCACGAGATTTTTCGGATGCCAACAATACGTAGGCTCCGACATGATCCTCGGGAGACATGACGATGCGAAGCGGATTTCGCCGCCTGATGCTGCTCGCTTTCGTTTCGCTATCCACCAGCTTGACAAACGGCTGCAGCGGACGGATGACATTGAGTGCTGTCAAGGTCCCACCCGGCGCTACCGCATTCACTCGCACATCGGGAGCCAGCTCAAACGCAAGCTGGCGCATCAATCCGACTTGCGCATGTTTGCTCGCTGTATACCAGACGCCGCCTCCATCAGGATAAAATCCGGCTCCGGAGACGGTAAAAATCATATTTCCATTCGTCCGTTTCAGTTCGTCGACCGCCGCTTTCGCCGCATAAAAGTAACCTTTGACGTTTACGGCAAACAGCATTTCATACGCATCAGCAAGCGCTCCCGGAGTTACATCGACGAATTTTGCAAACCCGTCGAAAACGCCCGCGTTCGCAACAAGCACATCCAGCTTGCCCCAGATTTCCGTCGCCATCCGTACCGCCCGTACATGGTCATCGTACATGGTGACATCACCGGCAATGCACCGAACGACCTCGCCAAACTGTTGTTCCAACTCGCGCAAACGTTCCACCGAACGGTCGAGAATCGTGACCGTGGCTCCTTCCTTGATAAACGCTTCGGTCACAGCTCTGCCAATGCCGGAGGCACCGCCCGTCACATACACAGATTTTCCGGCTAATTCCGCCATTTTGTTCCCCCTACCCGGATGCGTTTACACAAAAATTGCCAGATTCCGTGTATTTAATGTTGCCTGATCGACCAGGAAAAAGCGTTTGGACAGCTTCCATTCACCGTCAACCCATGTGAATTCATCCCGTCGTTCACCGGAAATCAGGTCATGGTGAATGTCGGTTGTCCGGTTGCGATAAATGAGCAAATAGCTATTGACGACCGCCTTTTCGTTCGGGATGTATTCGATCACCCGAACGTTGCTCACGAAACGGCGTGTCCGCGACGGCGGAATTTCCGCCCAGGCGTAATCTGTTTTCAATCGGTCAATCCGCATTTTCAAAATGTCGATATCGTCGTTAAACGCATACATATCGGTTGAATAGTCCGGCCGTTCCGTTCCTTCCTTATTCACGCGAACCGGCATTTGGTACAGTACATCGGGATGCAGCAGGCAAAACCATCCGTCAAAGTCGATCTCATCGAGCAGTTTCGCTTCCCGATACAACCATTGTTCGAATTCGTATGTTGCCAGCACCATCTCCATGTTCATTCAACCCTACCTTCTTTCTTTTACGCTTTCATCAATTCCAACCAGTAACGATAGTAGTTCCGCTGGCTTGCTTCCGAAAACTTGTCGGCATACACAACACCCGGACCGGGGAAATCTTTCACCGGTTCCCGATGCATGCCCATCGTGTAATTGAAGTTGAAATTTTTTATGAACGGCAAAACCCCTGATGCTGCAGCCGTAATGTCCGTAAAAACTTCTGTGTCATCCTGTTCAAAAATACCGGACGGGCTAAACGTAAGGACAAACGCTTCCCGAGAACGCTTTTTCCAGTCTTCGGATGCGTTTTTCTCCACCAGGAACCAGATGATCACTTCCATCTTGTCAACCCCGACCGGTTTCCAGAGCCGAAGCGTCGTGTTGGAAATCAACTGTCCTTTGACCTTGGTGTGAGAGACCAAAAACGACAGGTTGGGAAACAGATTGCCAATGATGTTTTTCACATTGGACATCAATTCAAATTGTTCCGGTGACAGGTTCGCTTTATATTCCGGAATCAGTTCTTCAGGAAAAGCAAAATCCGGATTTGGCATACCGATATTGCAACCATGTCCGTTCTCCGTATACACCTGATATCCTTTTTTGGAATAGGTGGCGCTTGGCACCATCCCCAATTGGGCAATCGAACCGTGCGTCACCATCGTATGGTACGAATCGCCGACAAAATTATCGGAACCGATTTTCCAGTTTGAGTGAACGATGAATTTTTGCGGTGGTCCCACCACTTCCATCGCCGTCCGGCCGACGACGATATCCAGGTACCATTTGAAGTCACCCAGAAAGTCTGACAGAGGCTGTGGGTTATCGTTCCACGTGCCGAAAATAAGTCCTTTGTATGTGTCGATCTTCACTTGATGCAAAGCCAGCTGTGCGAAATCAAGCTGACCGCCGTAAATGTCCTGCTGTAAGGGCACACCGATCAATTCGCCACTGTTTTTGAACGTAAAACCGTGGTAGGGGCAGGTAAATTGCGCTTTGTTTCCTTTGTCGGCGCGACACAGTTTCATTCCCCGGTGCGTGCACATATTGTAGAACGCGCGGATCACCCCATCATAGCTTCTGGCAACGATAACTGAATAGCCAGCCAGATCCCGCGTCATATAATCGCCCTTGTTGGGAATCTCCGATTCGTGACCAAGAAACACCCATGTTTTCATAAAAATTTTTTCGTGCTCCAGCTTGTAAACCACAGGATCCCCTAGAATGTAAGCAGGGATAATGCCTTCCTCCGGGCGAACCGTCTCGTTTAAATACTCAATCGCTTGCTCGCGCGTCATCTCGTCCAACCGAACATCCGGTTTGATCATCGTGCTCTCCCTCCCTCTGTCTGTATCAAAACGGCTTGAGTTCCGGTTTTCTCCGGTTGACTATACCGCACTAGATTTCGGCACCGTTTCGGCGGCGGCCGCATTCAGTTTGCGAACTTCCTCCGCTTCTTTTTTCAATGTGAACAAATAGGCGACAGCACCGATTCCCGCAACCACAATCAACATCACAATCGATGGACCGAAATCACCGCCCGCTTTGTCCCGCATCCAGCCCATGATGTAGCTGGAAAAACCGCCAAGAATGTTGGTGAAGCCCATCAATCCGGCCGCACGTCCTGCCGTCTCGGGTGTTGAATATTTCACAATGAACAGGTTACTAAGGTGAAATACACCACCCTGCGTTCCCATCGCAAGTCCTAAGCAGAATCCTGCTATAATCGGACTGGACGTAACAGAGGCTACTGTCAGAAAAACTGCGCACAAGCCGAACAAAATGGTTGCAAGCAGACCGGGACGTCTGGTTTTGTCAGCCAAAAATCCACAGACCAGCACGAAACCAAGTGCGAACAGCCAAGACAAGGATGTGATTCCCGTCATCGCTTCACGGGCAAAATGTTTCGCCTGGATCAGATACGTCGGCAGCCAGATACTGAGACCAAAGAACAGGAAGGAAGCCGCAAGCATGCCGATCCAAACGATCCAGTAACGGTAATCCTGCACAAACATCTGCTTTGACTGTCCCTGCTCATTCGGATCGGCCTGTCGGATATAGGAAAGCTCTTGCTTCCTGATGCCAGGATGTTCTTCCGGGGTATCGCGCGTCAAGAAAATGAACATTGGAATGTTAATGAACAAGTTGCAGAGAGCAAGGATATAGAACGCCGCGTGCCAATGCATTGTTGCGATCACCAGCGACAATATGACAGCTCCGATAGCCGGCCCCATATAGTTCCCGGCAATCCAGGAGGCTTGTGCTCGTCCAATCTCCCGACGGTTGAACCAACTGGAGATAAACTTGCCGCAAACAGGAATCATCATTCCTTCACCGATCCCGAGAATGATACGGCTCACCATGAACATTTGATACGAAGAAGCAAGTGCCCCTAGTACCATCGTAACCGTCCATACGGATACCCCAAAAATCGCCGTTTTTCGCGCGCCGATTTTGTCGATGACGAATCCCCAAAAAACATTGGAGAGCGCATAGGATACAGTAAATGCGAACGTCAACAGGCCGATTTTCGCATTTTTGTCGGGCCCGGTGAGACCCAGGTCTTGCAAAAATCCCGGATCGGTTTGGATGACCGAGATGCCCAACTTGTCAATTTGACCGAAAAACCAGAAGAAGAAGATCGGCAGTGCGATATAAATCCAGCGTTTTTGATTGTTCAACATCGGTTTGACCCCCGTTTCACCCGATTCGAGTCACTTCATTTTGATTTTTTAAGGTTGCCAACACGCTTAACGCAGCCAAATAGCTTGTTTTCGGATTGTTGGGCATCGGATTGTTTTCCAAATTTACTGTGATTTTCCCGAATGAACCTGCCGCTTCGATAAAATGGTTGTTCCGCCTCACTTTCGGATCGGCAATGATCGTCACCCGTGTTTTCTCACCCCCTATCCCCGCTAGGGAAAGAATGATAGATACATTTATATTTTGAGGGAACATTTTGATAGCTTCTTCAGCAGATCCCTCAAACAAAACCAGTTCGTCCGCGATCGGTTCTTTGCCAAGGGCTTGGGGCGGCTTTCTTGTTGTAATGGATACCGAATCCAATTCACCCAGCGCCATGGCAGCCTTCACTACATCCAATCCTCCTATGGCGCCGGACGGAAGATAGATTTTGCTTCCGTGTGTTTTACAAAGCTGGACAAGCCTGTCATAGAAGGCGACATCCGCGAGTGCTCCGACACTGACGATCAGCAAATCCTTTCCGTTTTTGACAATGTCAGGAGCATATTCCTGCACAACCTGGATATTTGCCGCTTCGATAACAAGGTCGATGCCCGATTGAATAAACGCGATAAAATCATTGAAAGAACTGACACCATATGTTTCAGCTTCATGTTTCAATCGATTGGTCCTCGCATCGTAGACCGCTTCAATCCGGCAGTCCGGTAGAACTCTGTCCATATTAAGGGTCTGCAATAGAAATCTGCCGATATTTCCGCATCCAATCAGACCTATTTTCATTGACGATCCCCCGTTTTCAGTTCGCCAATCCATAGGAATCCGCAAACAGTTCCAATCCGCACCATCTGGTTTCCCGGCTCAGCCCGCTTTCCTTAAATCCGGGAAAATCAAGGCGAAGATCCTGAAAAATCGTGTGATTGTTATGGAATACAGCACCCGCTTCCAACTGGTCCGCCAGTTCGATCGCCTTCGCTTCGTCAGCGGTCCAGACAGATGCCCGCAAACCAAACTCGGTATCGTTTGCCATCCGGATCGCCTCTTCGATATCGGAGTAGGCGAGAATTGGAATCACAGGCCCGAATTGTTCCACCCTGACCAATTCATGCTGCTGGTCGATACCTGTCACAATGGTCGGGAGTATAAAATATCCTTCTTCCCACGTATCGGGATCCAGCTTTTGCCCGGCGGTCACAACGTTGGCGCCCAATTGCCTGGTTCGATCGATCAGTCCCGTCACAAAATCGAATTGGGATCTGTTGTTGATCGGTCCCATTGTGGCATCCGGTTGAATCCCGTTCCCCACCACCACACGCTGGAATTCTTTCGTCAATTTCACAACGAATTCGTCATAGCGGGATTCATGTACATACACACGTTTTATGGCGGAACACACCTGCCCGGCAGCTCGCAAAATCCCCATGCGAAAACGCTGCATTGCGGTTTGGTCCAGAACCGCATCCGGAAGGATAAGTGCCGGATCGTTTCCGCCGAGTTCCATATACAGTTTCTTCACAGTTCCTGCCGATAAACTCATGATTCGTTTTCCTGTTTCCGTACTGCCTGTAAATGCAATGGTCCTGACGCGTGGATCACTGCACAATTCTTCCCCTACCAGCGTCCCCGAACCTGTAACCACATTGATCACTCCGGGAGGAAAATGAGGTTCAATCACTTTCAGACAAGCCAAAACGGTTAGTGGGCAATCGGTTGCCGGTTTTACAACCACCGTGTTCCCCGCGAGAATGGCAGGAATCACCCGCTTAAACCCCCATGCCCCTGGCGGGGCACAACATGATTATGAAAATGTCCTCCAAAGCGATTTACTTTTCGGCGTCCATAAGCGAATATGAAACCAAGCAGGACAGGAAGGTTGTGTTTTTTATGGGGGATCGACCCCGAGGCTTAAACTAGCCACAGCCGCCTTGAGCACAAATGATTGTTGCCACGAGCACATCCATCAAATTTCCCTGGGTCAGGCGGTTGTGCCCTGCTTGGAAAGGATGAGATACTTGGACGCTA
>NZ_AQXL01000094.1 GCF_000376225.1 Effusibacillus pohliae DSM 22757 | reverse complement strand
GGTACTTCAGCCTGGAGTCTATGGCGAAACTGAAGCCAGACCGAACGTTACTGGCCGCCGAGGTAGTGCTGCAGAAATAGCAAGAAGGAGGTGGCGTGTATGCCACACGCAAACCTTGGCTTTGTCCCCTAAGTGCCCAAATCGACCGGCAGGAGCGACGTCAAGGGCCTCCGACAGGATGAGCGCAGAGCCCCTTGACGGAGCGACGACGGTCGATAGAATCCCTCAACGGGACAAAGCCAGCGACGTCACAAAGTAGACACAAACGGTGAAATTACACCACTTGACGGGACACTACCATCTAATAGCTTTCGTGTCGTTTCCTAGCTGTTATGAAACTCTCTCCTACACATCCCCTTCCCGTTTCAAAACACGGGCAAACGCTTCCCTCGTCACCACAAACCAGCGCGTTCCGTCCGAACACCGGTCGCTGTTCGCCTCCCGATCCGTGTCAGACGCTGCCGTCGGCTGGCCTTGACACGCATTCCGATACGCTTCCGGCACCTCGGCAACCGGCCGGGCGTAAGGCAATTTTTCCACAGCCCGCAACGACCTCCCGTTTCGCGGGTCGACCGCAATGTACACCCGGCGCAAGGCCAATTTTTCAAACGCGAGTCGCAAAATCGCATCCTTCGCCCGGCGGTTATACCCTTTGCCCCAGTACGGGCGGCCGAGCCAGGTGCCAAGCGTTGCTTCTCCCGTTTCCTGGTTGATCTTGTGCAGGCTGATGACGCCGATCGGATTCCCCCGTTCATCGAGAATCGTGCGGCTGAGACCGGTGCCCCGCCGCTCTTCCTCGATCATGGTTTCCGTATGCTCGCGAATTCCTTCCACCGTCGCTCGCCATGTGAAAAATCGGGTCACTTCCAGATCGCTTGCCAGTTGATACAAACGCACCACATCCTCGACAAGCCGCTCGCGAATGATCATATATTCGCCTCCCTACATGCGGATTCCCATCTGATTGCCCGAACTGTACTGCCGTAGCAGCCCGATCGGCATATAGGAAACAAATCCGGTCGGGATCACGGTAAACAGAACGATTCGCCCAAAGCCGCGAAAAATATCGGTCGGATACGTCATAAACGTGATCAGCGTAATAAAAAACTGAAAGTTGATCGTTTGCACCCGCGTGTTGATCGACAGCTTGATGCCGGTGCCTTTTTTTTTTACGACCGACACGCCCGACAGCGCACAATGTCTGGCCCGGCTTCCCGCAGCTTCAGGTTGATTGCCTTCATCTGCAGATACTCCCGTTTCATGTGGGCGACCGATTCGTCTAGGATGACGCGCCCGCGGTCAATCACGATCGCCCGTTTGCACAACTGTTCAATATCTCCCGCGTCGTGCGACGTCAAAAAAATCGTCGGACATCTGTCTTTCCCCCTTCAGCCCGATACATAACGAAAGACCTCGGCCCGTTCCCCAAACACATGGAACTTGCCGAGGTCTTTTATCCCTACGGTGTAAGTGCATTCCCTCGATGCACCCGGTGCCGCTTGGTTCGATCCGAAGCAGCCGCTTCGTCGGATCCCTAGGCACCCTTCCAAAGATTTGAAAACAGTATAGCACGCGTCTCTGTCCACGTGCAAGAGACATTGAGAGACATTGAGATCTTACCTGATTGTGCGCATTCGCAATCGTCCGCTTACCTCTGCCCGGCGGATGCAGGCGGATGGCCGATCGGGATCACGATCTCAACCACCGTCCCCTTGCAGACTTCACTTTCAATTTTGATCTTCCCGTTGTGCTCTTCAATGATTTTGTAACTGATCATCAGCCCTAGCCCGGTGCCTTTTTCTTTCGTACTGTAAAACGGTTCCCCCAGCTTTTCGAGCCGTTCCTGCGGGATGCCGATGCCGCTGTCAACAAACCGGATCAGGATTTGATCAGGCGGTTCCGCCTTTGCGACAATCTGAATGACGCCACCGTTTGGCATCGAATCGATCGCATTTTGCAGGATGTTGATGAACACCTGTTTCAACTGGTTCGCATCGCACATCACCAGCGGGATGTCCGGTTCAAGCAAACTGCGAATCTGCACATTCTTCATGATCGCCTGCGAGTTGAACAAGGTGACCGTCTGTTCCAGCAGGGCGGTCATATTGGTCAGTTTGAAGGAAGTGGCATGCGGTTTGGCAAGTATCAAAAATTCCCGGATGATCGAATCCATCCGGTCGATCTCCGATAACATGACATCTGTGTACGCTTCCTTGTTGACGCCTTTTTGCAGCAGTTGCACGAAACCCCGGAGCGATGTAAGCGGATTCCGGATTTCATGCGCAATGCCCGCCGCCAGCTGGCCAGCCACCGCCAGCTTATCCGACTTGCGCAGCAATTCCTCCGCTTTTTTCAGCTCCGTAATGTCGACACAAGACGCAATCACTTCCACCACTTGCCCGTCCCGCTTGATCGGCCGCAAAGAAGTTACATACGTGATACCGTTGTTCTCTCCTTCATAGATCACGTTCTCTTCCCCTTGCCAAGCCCGCCAGTAATATTCTTCCTGGCGGGCGGCCATGTCCTTCGGCAGAAATTCTTTCAATTCCTTGCCGATCACATCGTCCGGAGCAAATCCCAGTTTGTATAACAATTCTCCATCACTCATCGTATGAATAAACCGACCGTTCACTCGTTTGAACTTGAATGTCATGCCTTGTTGATACTTGAGCGTATCCTGCAGGTCCTGCTGCGCAGCCCGCAACGCTTCCTCCGTCTGTTTGCGGGTTTCGATCTCTTTCGTAAATTCTGTGGAAAAGTAAATAATGATGATGGAAAAGACCGCAGTATACAATACTTCAAAAACCCATTTTTGCAAACTGCCCGCATACAAGAACTGGACGATCACCAATGTGCTGATCAAGGTCGGAACAAGCAGAACGAAAAGCTTCAAAATGACTTTGTTGAAATCGTAGCCTCCTATTACCGTTCTGCGAATGGCAACCAACAAGAGTTGGTTGGCAATCTCAAACGCGGCGGCAGTGAACAAAACTTGCAAAAAAGATGGCCAATGCTCCGCAGATTTCATCATGGCGAGGGAAAACAAAGTGCACACAAAATACATTCCGATCGTGACGAAATAACGAAACCAATTGATCTTGCGAACCGATTCGTAGATTTTCCAGCTTAACAACAACGCGCTGATCATAAATGACGCTATACACGCAGAAACACCGAAGTTAAACAGCATTAACAAAAAGCCGATGATGCTGGCCCGATATTCAATTCCGTTCGGAAGTTTAACGGGACAAAGGTCAAAAAGAACCACTAATCCCAAAACAAGCAGAAACTGAAGCCAGTCAACAGGCGGAAACTGTACAATCATATGAAAGAAGGCGTAGATACCAGCTATAAACAGCAGACCCGTATACGCGTTTACTTCCTTCAATTGCCTTGCCCCCCAATAATATGCACACATTTATCATAACAAACCTGTTGAAATAAATATATATCCTTCTACAAAAAAAGAAAGAACCGGGAATTCCCAGTTCTTTCGATGCATTTGCTTATAACCAAGGTTCTACCATCAGTTCGAGTGTGGTTGCGGCAAGAGCTGTGACTATTGCAAGAGAATTCAGTTTTTTCATTTGCCCTTCCCTCCTTTCGACAGCTGGCAAGCTTAGCAGGCACGCCTGCCGTAGCCCCTTTAGCTTTGCGTCCTTCAGTTTCCCGAAGTTTGCCTTTGTCGTTTGCTTGAAGGAGCATTCACTACCATAATTCGACATTATCAAGCAGATTCCTGCAAGAAACAAATAAAAATTTTGACCTTTCCCACAAAAATAAAAAGCTTCCCCGAAAGGAAGCTGCTTCCACCTGCAAGTCGGATCACAGAGCCAAGTGTTCAATCGCCTGCTCCGCCGTGTTTTTTCCCTGCTGAATGCAATCCGGTATGCCAAGACCGGTATGGCCGGCACCGGCAAAAAAGAGGCCCGGAAATTGCCTCTTCACTTCCTTTTGAAACGCATCCAGCCGCTCCAGGTGTCCTACCGTGTACTGGGGCATCGATCTTCGCCAGCGCGTGATACGCGTAAAAATCGGGTCAACCTGAATGCCCATCGAGTCGTTCAGATCTTGCCTCACCTTGCGCAGGATCGATTCATCCGGTTCGTCGACGATCGCTTCTTCCCCAGCCCGTCCGACATAACACCGCAGCAGCACTTTGTCCTTCGGCGCTGTGTGCAGCCATTTGGACGACACCCAGGTGCAGGCGGTGATGTTCCGCCCTTCCTGTTTCGGCACCACGAATCCGGTTCCGTCCAACGGATGCACAATCGACGAGGCGTGAAACGCCATCGCCACCGTCGCGACCGATGCATAGGGGATCTTCCCGAGAACGGTGGCAGGTTCAAACGACTGCGGCAAAATCCGGGCGGCATCATACGCCGGGATGGTCACCACAACCGCATCCGCTTCAAACACATCGCCAGTTTCCATCATCACCCGATATCTTGCGGGTGGACGGATGTCGCCGGTGCTTGCGCCCGTCTGATCACGTGACAGCATGGCTTCCGCCTGATCAGCGGTCAGCATCGCCCCGGGCTGATCAACCGTCACCTGCCTGATCTCCCGTACAGCGGTGGAAGTATGGATCACACCGGGCCCCAGCACCTCGGCCAGCCGATTTACCAATTGGATCAACCCGCCGCGCAGCGACAAAAAAACGGACTGCGGCAGCGATTTCTCCCTGACTGATGCAGAACCTTCCACCGCAGGAGCCCTTCCGGTTTCGGATACCGGCGCGGGACCGGCGCCAGGAACAGCCCGTTTACCCGCTGCTTTCGCCTGGGCCAGCATGCCGCGGATCAGGCTACCGTATTGTTTCTCCAACTGCTCAAACTGCGGGAACGTCGCTCGCAGGCTCAAATTGCGGGAATCCCCCGCATAAATCCCGGCGAGCAGCGGTTCCGCCATCCGGTCGACCACTTCGTCCCCCAGCCTGCGGGCGAGGAAGCCGCCCAACGACCGGTCGCCGGAATCGTCGCTGCG
This sequence comes from Effusibacillus pohliae DSM 22757, assembly GCF_000376225.1. Lineage (NCBI taxonomy): Bacteria > Bacillati > Bacillota > Bacilli > Caryophanales > Alicyclobacillaceae > Effusibacillus > Effusibacillus pohliae. Next base: position 14,231 of record NZ_AQXL01000094.1, on the reverse strand, counting down.
GGGCAGTACCAGATCCATCGCCGCCCGCAGCTTGCCGGACACCGACAGCAGCCCGGTGGTAGCAAACGGCACGAACTGCGTCGGAATGCCGATGTTTAACCCGTCCGGAATCCGGTGCAGCTTGCCTCCATGCCAAATATACGTTTTTTTGGCGCGCGGGTTCGTCCCGACCAGGTCGTCTTGCAACCCCAGTTCCCGGCACAGGTGAACGGCCGCGGCCTTGCGAGCGAGAAACGAATCAGGCCCCTTTTCCACAACAAAACCGTCAAAAAGCTCCGTGTCGACCTTGCCCCCGACGCGGGCATCCCGTTCAAACAGCTGCACGCGCAGCGGCACACCTTGCGCCCGGGCCTGTTTTTGCAAATAGTAAGCAGCACTCAGACCTGTAATGCCGCCGCCAATCACGATGACCGTTTTTTCCGCCATCCCGATCATTCCCTCTTCGTATGTTCCCACACCACCGCCGCCAACGCTTGCAGAAAATCTTCGTCCGCGTTCAGCATCGCGGTGCGTACCATCGTCATTCCCAGTTCGCTTGCCAACGCCTGACATTCGACATCAATGTCGTAGAGAATTTCCAAATGGTCTGCGACAAACCCGACCGGGCAAATCAGCACGGACCGGGTTCCCTGCTTCGCCAGCTGCCTGAGGACGTCCAGCACATCGGGACCCAGCCAGGGTTCTGGCGTGCGGCCGGCGCTCTGCCAAGCGAATCCCCAGTTGGCATGGCCGATCATCTCCGCCAGCTTGGCCGCCGTTTCCCGCAGCTGCTGCGGATACGGGTCGTTCATCTGCAAAATCCGCTCGGGCAGGCTGTGTGCAGTAAACAACAGCCGGACCTGCTCCCGTTCCCCCGCCGGAAAACGATTCATCGCCGCCTGCAATCGTCTTGCCACAGCCTGCAAAAATTGCGGCTGCATGTGCCACTGCATTACAAACGTAAACGATGGTCCGCCGAACTGCTCTGCTCCTTTTTTTGCCGCCTCCATGTATGCGCCGATGCTCATCATCGAATAATGGGGCGCAAACACCAGCCCGACCGCCTCCCGAATCCCATCCTCCGCCATTTGCTTGACCGCATCCTCAATAAAAGGATTGGCATGCTTCATCCCCATATAAACGCGGTATGCGAGATTACGGCTGGTTTGATTCAGAATGCGTTCCAGCCCTTCCGTCTGTTTGCGGGTGATCTCGTTTAACGGAGACACTCCTCCGATCTTCACATAGCGGTCGATCAACTCTTGCAGTTGTTCGGGCGATGGCTTCCGTCCCCGCCGAATATGGGTGTAATAAGCTTCCGCTTCGTCCAGACTGGCAGGTGTTCCGTAGGCCATCGCCAGCACGCCGATCGTTTTTTTGCTCATGCAAACCGCCTCTCTACGCCTGAAGTTTCGCGGAGCTGTAGCGATGAATGAATTCGGTCAGCCGCTTGAGCGTCTCCACTTTCACTTCCGGGAAAATGCCATGCCCCAGATTGAAAATATACCCAGGCTCCACCATACCCAGATCGAGGATTTCCCGCGCTTTCTGCTCAATCACCGGCCAGGGAGCCAACAGCACAGCGGGATCCAGGTTCCCCTGCAGCGCAAACTTCGTACCGACGCGGGCGCGAGCCGCATCGAGCGGCACCCGCCAATCGACACCGATCACATCGACGGCCAGTTCTTTCCACACGGGCAGCAGTTCGCCGGTGTTAATGCCAAAGTAGATCATCGGGGCGCCGATGCCCTGTAGATTTTCAAAAATCCGCCGCATCGTCGGAAACACGTACTGGCGATAGTCGCTGGGCGACAAGCTGCCGATCCAGCTGTCAAAAATCTGCACCGCTTGCGCCCCTGCCGCCACCTGCGCTTTCATATAGGTAACGATCATATTGCCGAGCTTGTCCATCAGGGCGTTCCAAACTTCCGGCGCCGCGTACATCATTTGCTTCGTTTTGTGGTAGTTTTTCGACGGTCCGCCCTCGATCATGTAACTGGCCAGTGTAAACGGCGCACCGGCGAATCCGATCAACGGCACGTTCAATTCCCGGTGCAAAATCCGGATGGCCTCCATCGTGTTCGGCAAATCTGCTTCCGGGTCAAGGTCGCGCAGTCGCTCCACATCGGCCGCTTGCTTGATCGGATTGGCGATGACCGGGCCGTAACCGCCCTTGATGTCGACCTCCATCCCCATCGCCTTGACGGGGATCATAATATCGGAAAAGAGGATCGCCGCATCGGTGTTCAGCTGGCGCACCGGCAGCAGCGTGACCTCCGCGCACACTTCCGGAATCTCGCAGATCTCCATCAGACTGTATTTTTCACGGATTTTCCGGTATTCCGGCTGATAGCGCCCCGCCTGCCGCATATACCAAACGGGAACATGTTCCACTCGTTCTTTTCGGCATGCCCGCAAAAACGTATCGTTAAATAACATCCGCTTCACCACTTTATGTAGTTTCACAATCATTTCCTTTATACCCTAAACACCCTCTGTTAGCAAATGAACTTACTGTGAATGGCGGGTGCGCGGCAAGTGTGATATACTTTATTCCCGAACGACACAGAAGGGGTGAAGTGAGATGAGCGAAGTATTACATACATTGGACGGCTGGTTTGTGCTGCACGATTTCCGGACGATCGATTGGGCAGCCTGGAAAGCACTGTCGAACGAGGAGCGGCAGGCGGCGCTCGACGAACTGTTCACGTTGATGCGCGAATGGTCTGCCATAGAGGAACAGAAAAACGGCAGCACCGGCACGTTCACAATCGTCGGGCAAAAAGCGGATTTGCTGTTTTTGAACCTCCGTCCTACATTGGAAGAACTGACCGAGTTGGAGACGGCGCTGAACAAAACCCGGTTCGCCGAATGTTTGCTGCCGGCCTACTCCTACGTGTCGGTTGTCGAATTGGGCAACTACCTGCCGAAAGAAGGCGTTGACCCGTACGAAGATCCGGCGGTCCGAAACCGGCTCTACCCAATTTTGCCAAAGACAAAACATGTCTGCTTCTACCCGATGAACAAAAAACGGGAAGGCAGCGACAACTGGTACATGCTGCCGATGGAACAGCGCCGTGACCTGATGCGGGCACACGGATTGACCGGCCGCAAATACGCCGGCAAAGTGACGCAAATCATCTCCGGCTCAACCGGCCTCGACGACTGGGAATGGGGCGTCACCCTGTTTGCCGATGATCCGGTCCAGTTCAAGAAAATCGTGTACGAAATGCGTTTCGACGAGGTCAGCGCACGCTTCGGCGAATTCGGAGAGTTCCTCGTCGGCAGCCGGGCAACAGATGAACAACTGGCCAAATACCTGGACGTATAATCTGCTTGGCAAAAAACCCGCAAGCCACTGGCTGCGGGTTTTTCCGTTCTGTACGAACGGGTTTGTCTCATATAAAATTGACTCATACAGTTTCAGTATGCGATACGGAAAGGCTGATACCGGTGTACGAAGTGATTTTTCTGAAAGAACTCTACTCAGATCCCGGGCTTTCCATCCACGCCGGGTACATCAACCAGGACAAGAAGCTTACCTTGAAATCCCATCCCGCCTCGTTGCCGGACGCGCAAGAAGTGATCCTGTTTTTTGAAGCAAAAACCCCGAACACGCTATTCACGCTTCGTACATACGGCCGATATCGTCATGTGTTGAACAATCTGTTCTGTGTCACCAGCAGTCCTGTCGGCCCGATTTTTACGCAGAATGAGAAACTGTCGGAAACCGCACTGCACAAAGTGAACCAATGGGTCAAACAGGAACTGCGCATGCTGGGGTTGTAACGGCCCTCGAACAACTCGCACAAGTCCTGCGACAAGTGACCGCGTATCGCTGGTGGAAACGCGTGTAGAGTCAAGCTCCGACCGTCTCCGCGCCCGTTTCCTGCTGTACACGCTGCACCTCGAGTGGGAACACCGGAATATCCGCATTTAGCTCATGGTACGCCGCCGTTCCGTGATAGCTCAAATCGAGGCCGGTCAATTCCTCTTCCACCGAAACGCGGATCGGTACCAACTGATCGATAAACTTGAGAGCGCCGGCGGTCGCGACATATCCCCACAGGCTGACCGCAACCGTGCCGAGCGCCTGCACCCCGAACAATTTCCAACTGCCCGTCGTCAACAGCCCGCCTTCGGTGGCAAACAGTCCCACGGCGATGGCGCCGAACGCTCCGGTGAATCCGTGAACGGCCACTGCGCCGACCGGATCATCCACCTTCGCCCGCTCCACCCAGCCAGTCGCCCAGATCATCAGAATGCCTCCCAGCGCCCCGATCACCAATCCGCTCCACAAGCTGACGTATGCACATCCCGCCGTAATCGCAACCAATCCGGCGAGCACGCCGTTAATGGTGAAGGCAGGATCCGCTTTTCCCGTTTTGAAAAGCGTATAGAGCATGGCGGAAGCGCCGCCGGCCGCCGACGCGAGCAAGGTAACCATGGCAATCGAACCGATGTTGGAGGCCGTCGCGTTTAATGTGCTGCCGGCATTGAACCCGAACCATCCAAACCAGAGGACAAACGTGCCGACCGCAGCCAGCGGGATATTGCTCGGAGCAATCGGATTGGCCGAGCCATCCTCGTTGAACTTGCCGATCCGTGCCCCCACCGCCACCGCAGCCGCCAGCGCCGCAAAACCGGCCATCGCGTGAATCGCCGCCGATCCGGCGAAATCTTTCATTCCCAGCTTGGCCAACCAGCCGTCGGTACCCCAAATCCAATGGCCGGAAAGCGGATAGATGACCGCTGTCATGACGACTGTGAACAGAATGTACGCTTTAAAATTCATCCGTTCCGCCACCGCACCGCTGACGATGCTGATCGCCGCCACAGCAAACGCCGCCTGGAACAGCCAGAACGCTTCCGGCGGGATGGACAAGCCGAGGTGCTCGAGGCTGCCGCTCAATCCGAACCCGCTGGTCCCGATCAGTCCCGCCCGATCGGCGCCAAACATCAGCCCGAATCCGACCGCGAAAAATGCCAGCACCCCAAACACCATGTCGACAAATACTTTCATTATGATCGAGATGTTGTTTTTGGCGCGGACGAAGCCCGCTTCCAAAAGAGCAAAACCGCCCTCCATAAAGAAAATCATCGCCGCCGTCAAGACGACCCAGATCGTATTCATGCCGGATGCCACAGTTTGCAGATCGTTCATGGTTCCACTCCCCACTCCGTTGTGGTCTCTTTCTTCATTATGCGATGCAATGTCATAATTGTCAACTATTTATGTCATATTTTCTTACATGATAATCAAAAAAAAGAGCCCTCGCCATGCGAGGACCCGCGATCCACCTCCCGGCTTTCAAACATCCGACCGGTTCCCGCCCAGGGATCGCTTCAACACCGCATACTTCCGGTACATCGCGATCCGCCAGGGAACGATCATCCCATACGCCAAAATGAAAAACACAGCCCCCGTCTGTTCCAATGAAATAAATCGTTCCACATAGCTGTGCAAAGCAAGGCGGATGGCCAGCAGACCGAGCAGGATCAAAGGAAACGCTTTGGAGCGCTTGAGATAGATTTCTCTGCCGCGGACTTCAAATTTCGAAGTTCGGATCAACGGATAGGAAAACACAAACCCGGCGAGCAGCGCGCACAACGCGTACGTCCACGGAATATGCGTCTGCGGAAACAAAAACATCAGAAACCCGGTGCTCATCGCCAGCGGCGGAATCACGATTTTGCGGGCCGATGTCGGTTTGCGGGCCGCCCGCAGCCGGATCGCGATCACCAGAAGCGCCATGCAGGCAGCCCCGATCGTGCTGACCAGTTGCAGATTTATCGCATGAGGATACACGCTTCTCCCCTCCTCAAGAGCTTGCTGTGGTTGGATCCATTTTCAAGTATAAACCAAACGCGGAAAGCTGCAAAAGGAAAATTCGCGTTCCCGTCAGACTCCGGCCGAGCGCCCGTTCGGGACATCCCGGCCATGTGTGGCATAGTGGCAAACTGGCCAAAGTCATGCCGAGCTCCCATTGATATGCGTCCAACCTCTTCGCAAGCGGCATCAGCTTGTGGCTTCCAAGCGGATACGCAAACGCCGCGATCACCACCGGCACCGCTCCCAACAACAGTTGCCCGGCCGAAACCGAATCGGCCGCTTGCCCCTGCAGCAATCCGAATCCGAGCAGGAGCGGAACCGTCATGAAGATCACTTGCAAGCAAATTTTCTGCGCAAAAAATGGGGCCAAGTTTCTCGCTTTCATCTGTCATGCACCATTATAGCAGATGCGCTTAGCACTCTGCCGGCAATGCCGCAACAAAAAGTGCACCGTCAAAAACGGCACACTTCCCTATCCACATTTCTCAAATCCATTCGATCAACAACACCCTCGCCGGCGCCGCTTCTGTCTCCAAAAGCTTGAGCGGAGCGGCCACCAGAAAATAGCGGCCCGCAGGCACTTCCGCCAGCCGCAGCCCTTCGATGATCAGGATGTCCGCTCCAAACAAAATGTTATGCGTCGGATGACCCGGCTGGCTGCGCTCAATGCCAAGCGCATCGATTCCCACGCCGCGTACGCCGGCATCCGCCAGATAGCAGGCGCCTTCCTCCGCAAGAAACACAAATTCCGGGTCAAATCGATCCAGCATCGAGTTGCGGGTCTTCAACAGCAGAAACTCTCCCTTTTCAATCCCCGCCGTTTCCAACTCGGCGCGGCCAATGCCGCCTGCCGCCTGAGTCAGATCCAACACGCGGCAAGGCCCCGCCAACCGTTCCAGCGGAATCGCCTGCATCGTGCCGCCACCCGGCACCATGTGCAGCGGCGCATCCACATGCGTGCCCGTATGAACGTCGAGATCGATCCGCGACTCCCGCACCGCCCCTCTATCAAAGTCCTGCACCACCCGGATTTTCGGCTGTTTTTCCGGCTTGTTTTTGTACACCGGCATCCCTTCAAAAATCGGCATCGACACATCGTAAATCTTGTACACGTCAGTACCTCCCAGCGAAAATGCCGGGCCGCTCGATCGGCTGGACGACCGGCCTGCTTTTCGGATCGTACACCGGCCACCAGTGCGCCCCGTCCTGTGCCAGCAGCTGATCCGCCGCAGCTGGCCCCCAGGAACCGGCCGGATAGGTGAGCAGCAACGATGCATCGCGATCCCACGCCCGGCGGATCGGATCGGCAAACTGCCACGCTAACGAGACCTCGTCCCACCGCGTAAAGAACGTGGAGTCTCCCTGGATCGCCTCATGCAGCAGCCGTTCGTACGCCTCTGGCGATTCGATCTCGCAGTTGTTGCAAAACTCCATCGCGACCGGGATGACTTCGCTGTCCGCTCCCGGCTTTTTCGCGTTCATCAGCAGATACATGCCTTCCGTCGGATTGATGCGAATGATTAACAGATTGGGGCTGAGATCCCCGTTTTTGTTAAAATAAATGTTCGGCATTTCCTTGAACTGGATGACGATTTCCGTCACTTTTTGCGCCATCCGTTTACCCGTCCGAATGAAAAATGGCACGCCTGCCCAACGGAAATTGTCGACAAACAACTTGGCCGCGACAAACGTCTCGGTCGCCGAGTCGGGAGCCACGTTCCGCTCTTCCCGGTACCCCGGCACCGCTTGTCCCAACACCGTTCCGGCCGTATACTGGCCGCGAACCACATACCGGTTCACTTCGTCTTCGCTGAACCGGCGCAGGGAGCGCAGCACTTTCACTTTTTCGTCGCGGATCGCTTCCATGTCCAACCGGCTCGGCGGTTCCATCGCGACCATCATCATCATCTGCAAAATATGATTTTGCACCATATCGCGCAGCGCGCCGGCACGCTCATAGTAGGCAGCCCGCTCCTCAACGCCGACCGTCTCGCTGGCGGTCACCTGAATGTTGGCGATGTACCGGTTGTTCCAAAGCGGTTCGAACAGCGAATTGGCAAACCGGATCACCTCGATGTTTTGCACCATCTCTTTGCCGAGGTAATGGTCGATCCGGTAAATCTCGTCTTCCACAAACGATTGCTGAATCTGCTCGTTCAATTGCTTGGCCGACGCATGATCATGGCCGAACGGCTTCTCGATGACCAACCGCTTCCATCCGCCAGTCTCTGTCAGGCCCGATTTTTTCAAATGTGCCGATACAGTGCCAAACAGATCGGGCGGCATCGCCAGATAAAACAACCGATTGCCGGGAATCTCCCACTCCCGCTCCTTCGCTTCGACCAGTTCGCGCACAGCCCCGTAGCCGCCCGGATCGTTCACATCGATCGATACAAAATCGAAATGGTCGGCAAAATCAGTCCACGATTGTCCGTCCCGTAATGAATGTCTGGAAAAATTCGTAACCGAACGGCGAACACCCGCCTGAAAATCGGGCCGACTGATCGGCGACCGCCCGATTCCCACTACCGCAAACCGGCGGTTCAAAAGTCCGGCTATGAACAGTTCGTACAGGGCCGGAAACAATTTTCGCTTCGCGAGGTCCCCGGTGGCCCCGAACAGTACCAGCACAAAGGGATTCTGATCTTGTTCGCGCTCAGGCACCGACAGCACTCCCGTCGTTTTGGTTTACGCCCCACCTGGCACTCTGTGCCAATGCTGCCTATAGGATTCCCCGCCCGCCGCACGATCATGCGGATCGCCGGCCTACCGCAAGCCAGGTGCTCCTTCCGGAGCCTCGTTGTGTGACAGTAGCGCGGATCGTACTTCCGGCCACAACGGCAGCGGCTTCTGCGCCTGATAGTCGTAGCAGATCAGCGTCGCCCGCCCTCTCGCCACCCAGACACCGGCTTGGTTTTGGATCGCATGCTCCACGTCAAAACCCGAGTTGCCCAACCGGCTGACCCAGGTGAACACGGTCAACGTTTCCGCATAGGCGACCTGATGCAAAAAATCGCAGCGGGTCGATGCCACGATCAGATTCCACGAACGCAGCTCCAGCGATGGATTGAACAGCCGAAAAAGATCGGTGCGGGCATCTTCCATGTACGTAAAATAGGTTGCGTTGTTCACATGTCCCAATCCGTCACACTCGCTAAACCGAACTGTCAATTCTCGTTTGAACACCCGACATCTCCCCTTTTCGCCTCCCCATGAGCCCCGGTTTCCCGGCTGGGAGGCATCTGCATTTGCATTTCGCCACCGCGATACCATTTGCTGTATAAGTAAAACAGCCAAACCCGCCAACCGGCAAGCCGCAGAAGCGATTTGGCCGCTTGCTGCACCAGCGATTGGCGTTCGACTTTCAAATCGGACAAATAAAATCCGAGCAGCCCATCCACCGCGATCAGGTGAATGGGGGACCGGACGGACAGCCGATGCGCTTCCTCCCTCGCCCGCTTGGCGATCCAGGCCAACCGCTCGACGATTTCTTGCCGGGTTTCGTAATACGAAATAAAGTTCAGGTCCCCGCCCAGTTGGTCCTCTTCCAGATCGACCAAATAGTCCAGCAAAATATGCAGCGAACAGATCCACGGAAAATAGGCCCGCGCCTGTCGCTCGACCTTCTCCGCCGCCAGCGCATCATCACAGGCGGCCAAAAAAAGCGCAAAGACCCCCAGCGTCGAACCGGACGCGGCCGCAAATTCGTTCCAGCGAAGCCCGGGAAACCGGGAATGATGCTGGTTCCACCAGTCGAGCAGCCGACTTTCCCGCTCACTCGGGTGCACATGTTTATGTACCTGCAGATCGCGATACAGCCCCACCCACGTCAAAATCTGCTGTTCCGCAACCGCGTAACCTGGCAGCAACGAAATTTTTTCCCGGCAGGCCAGCACCAGGTTTTGCAGGTAGCCACCGTCCTCAAACGGGCCTCCGTTGCGTTCCCGCACCTCGTAGTAGTTATGCAACGGGCGCTGCAGGGACACGGCATCGAGCATCGACTCATGCAAACAAAAAAAATCATCCGCATCCAGCGAAGTGCTCCGATCACACAGATTGTCCAGGTAGTCGCTGATCGTTTGAAACGCCACGATCAAAGGAATCAGGATGTGGCGGGCGTTCGGCGCCGCCGCCGCGTAGACGGAGCCTCCCTCGCAATGAAACGTTTTGGTGCGGATGCTGGCCAACGCCTGCCGCCGCAGTTCCGGGTCGGGGATCGCCCGTGCTTGCTGTTCCCAGTGATTCAATTGTTCATGCACTTCAGGCAACACGTCGCGCGACATGCGGCGCAGGAACGCCCAGGTATTCATCTTCAAACTTTGTACCCTCCAGAAACACACATTTGCCATCCAGCCGCGGTCCGGTTGGCTGTTGGGGCATCATCCGGCTGCGGCACTTACAAATCGGGAATCTGCCAATCGACTTCCTCGCTGCCGATGCTGCGCAAAAATCGATTCGCCCGGGAAAATGGCCGACTCCCGAAAAATCCCCGGTGGGCCGACAACGGACTCGGATGCGGCGATCGGATGATACAGTGGTGCCTTGCGGTGATCAGCCGCATTTTCGCTTGCGCGTGGCTTCCCCACAACAGAAACACGACCGGTTTTTCGCGGTTGTTCAAAATCGAGATCACCCGGTCCGTGAACATTTCCCACCCCTTGCCCCTGTGCGAATTCGGGCTGCCTGCCCGGACGGTCAACACGTTGTTGAGCAGCAGCACGCCTTGCTCTGCCCATTTGGCGAGGTGGCCGTGATTCGGAATCGGACACCCCATGTCATCGTGCAGTTCCTTAAATATGTTTTGCAGGGAAGGCGGCGGCTGCACGCCCGGTTTCACAGAGAAGCTCAACCCGTGCGCCTGGCCCGGACCGTGATACGGATCCTGCCCGAGAATCACCACTTTGGTGTTGGCAAACGGGGTTAAATGCAGCGCATTGAAGATGTCGTATTTGTCCGGATAGACCACCCGCGTCCGGTATTCCTCGATCAGAAACTGCCGCAGCTGCAGGTAGTAAGGTTTTTGAAACTCCACCTCCAGCAAGGGCTGCCAGTCGTTTTTCAGTATCGCCATCGCGAACCCATCCCATGTCAAAAATAGCAAGTCCATTATATCAAAATCGACTCGCCGCGCGGGCATCCCAGCCGAAAAAAACCTGCCAAAGCGAGCGGCCGCAGCTGTTGGCGAAAACTCGTGCGGCTGCTGCCGATCGCACGGCAGATTGTCAAATAGCAATGACTGTTCGAACACGGTACAGCCGCCGGTCGTTGGCGAATTTTGCTTGGCAAATCGGAAGTACGTTTCGCACACACTACGACAAAAAGCGATTGCCGAGTCGCGGGAAGTGAATTCGCATGGGAGGGAAACGACTGTGGAGGAAAAATGCTACTATTGCGGTCACGATCTGGACAGACCCCATTTTGTCACATTCTATCAAGGAAACGACGAGCAGAACGAACTGCTGTGCGACGAATGTTACAGAGAATGGTTGGAATCCATGAAAGGGTAACGTGTGAGCCCGAATCCCCTTCCAACGGCCGCTCATAGCGCGACCTGGCGGCTTTGCCGCCTTGGCGTAACTTGTGCCTTTTAGAGCAACAAAAACGGCAAAAGCCGCCTGATCCCGCAGAGAACGCCGTTTTGCATGGCGCGCTCGCGGTTCAGGCGGCTTTTTTACCGCGAAGCCGGAACTCCATCTGCCCGCAGGCACAAAAAACCGCTCGGCGGACGATTCGAATTTTCCATGGTGGAGGCGAGGGGAGTCAATACCAAGAAAGTACAGAAGTTAGCCATTCGGGAAAAATTGCCGATCATGAGCGTAACTGATAAAACGCAAAACGCCCACGATACGAGCGTTTTGCGTTTCGTTTTCGCCATTTGATTGCAAATCAGAGGGTTTCATCCGATTCATCTGGATCTAGCCCAGGTATAGTTTTTGGGAGTTATACTCTCGCCGAATGGGCTCGTAATTTTGTGTGTTTGATTTACAGTTCGGATAATTTGAACATCCAAAAAATGCGGTTGAGTTTTGTCTTTGATTAAACCTTAATTTTAGAGTTCCATCGCACCTTCAAGTCGACATCCAATCATATCAGGGGCCGAACGTTCCGGTTTACTCTGTGAAGACCCCAGTGTTAAAACGGTTACTTTCTCAGCCCCTGCTTCAATCAGAACTTTTGCGCATTCCATCACAGTAGCACCACTAGTAGCAATGTCATCAAAAGGGATCACGTGCCCTTTTACGTCATCAACAACCTGAAAAACGTCCTTTACATTGAGGGTTCGGTTTTGCCAACTACCTGCTTCTTTTTGTTTTTTATAATCCCTAGTTGCTATAAGCAAAGGTTTAATAAACGATCGATTGATTGGGTTTGAAACTTTGGTTGCTTGTATTAGGACATTTTGAAGAACACTCTCTTGTCCTGGTCTAGGAGGCACCGTGGTAAGAAGATATTCATCACCTTCAAAGATAAAATAAATTTAGACATTGAGCGATCAACTTAGCAGTATAAAAAATTGCTCCTTGCTTACCACTCTTCATCTGTAGGATTAACTGTGAAAGAGGGTGAATACAAGCTCTTGGGTCATTACTTGTAAAATACCTGCCTGTTACTATTAAACCTGCTTCAATATCAGGTTGTAGTGTATGTTTCAGAGGAAAGACAGCAATCAACTCATCGGTACGACCTTCAAAATAGCCAGTAAGGGCTATACCACCTTTCCAAGCCTGCCGTTATAATTTAAGAACAGTTTGCAATGAATAACTCAATAGGTCTGCAGCTAGGTGCCCTTGTCGTCTAGCGGTAAGGGGTAACAGGGAATCGGGTGCAAATCCCGAGCGGTCCCGCCACTGTAATCGGGGAGTTCTCTTTCAAAAATAGGTCACTCGATGAACAATCGGGGAAGACGAAAGAGCACAATGATTCGAAAGCCAGGAGACCTACCTAGACTGCTACACCCGAAAGCCTTCGCGGAAAGGAGAGGTGTGCAAAGATGAAACGACAACAGTGCCTTCCTGTCTTGCTGTCGCGTTCTGTCTTTTTCACGTAGCCCCTGCCTGCCGGTTGGGGTTTTTTTGATTGGATCTCTATCCAAGACAGGAGGAAGCTTGCATGGAACATGTTTCGCTGATTTTGCTCGTGTTTGTTCTGGGTCTCCGGCATGGTCTGGACGCAGACCACCTGGCTTGTATTGACGGTCTCGTCCGGTACAATATCCGGCAAGGACGCAAAATGGCGCAGTGGGTAGGAACCCTTTTCTCATTTGGACACGGTTTGGTTGTAGCCGTTGTAGCCGTTATTCTGGCGTTCTTCAGCAAGGATTTTACGTTTCCAGATTACTTTGACACGATGGTCACCTGGACCTCCGTGATTTCCTTGTTTCTGATCGGCAGTCTAAACGTTTACAACCTTCTCCGCAGCAGGTCGGAACAGGCAAGTTACGAAGTGCAGGGGCTCAAAGGCCGATTCATTCCTCGTTTCGTACGCGAAACAACAAATCCGTTGATGATCATCCTGATTGGCGGTGTCTTTGCGCTGGCGGCTGACACAGTGAGTCAAACATCCATGTGGGCACTCGCTGCGGGCAATGCAGGTGGATATTTTCCGGTAATCCTGGGCCTCACTTTTATGGCCGGGATGATGCTGACGGATACGATCGACTCCCTTGTCGCATACAGGATGCTCATTCAATCCGGCAAAATGAGCAAAGTGGTTTCTAAAATAATAGGGTGGATCATCGTGGCCATCGCATACGGAGTGTCGTTCTACGAGGCATTCACGTATTTCAATCCGTGGGCCGAGTTGGATTTTGAAGTGGTGGGAGTCGTCATCTTCACACTGCTGATGGTGTGTTATTTGGGGGTCTCGTTTATTACAAAAAAGAAAACCCAAGGTAACGTGAAAAAAGTGGATGGCGGACGTCAGGTTTAACAAACAGCCATCGTGGGATGAAGAAAAAGCCTCACGATGGCGCTACATTTTGAACGCCAGGTCCAGAGCGTTCAAACCGCCCGTGTGAAACATCGGGAGATACACCGGAGTCACGTCCTGTTCGGTGATTCCCCAGCTGATCACCGTGTTGATCACGTTCCACGTGATCGCCCGATGCGACAAAATCGCCCCCTTCGGCGTTCCAGTGGTGCCACCCGTATAAATGATCGCCCAGGGATCTTCCATATCGGCGTGCGTATCCCGCACCGTCCCGTCGAAAGCACCCTGGCCCGCGCGTTTCCCCAGCTCATCCGCCAGCGCCGCTTGGTACTGCCGCTCGCCCCAAACATGCTGAACCGCCGCCTGCCGCACCAGTTCGGCTGCCGCCGCCGCATACGGCTCCTCATACACCAGCAGCACAGGCGTGCAATCGGTCAATACATAGGCCAGCTCGGGTACCGCGAACCGGTAGTTGAGCGGCACGAACACC
>NZ_AQXL01000093.1 GCF_000376225.1 Effusibacillus pohliae DSM 22757 | reverse complement strand
GTCTAGTGACAATAGCGGAGAGGACACACCCGTTCCCATCCCGAACACGGAAGTTAAGCTCTCCAGCGCCGATGGTACTTGGGCAGGAAGCCCTGGGAGAGTAGGTCGTCGCTAGGCGTTTTGGCTTCAAAATCCAGCAGGCGCTGCGGCAATATCGGAAGAGCAGTTGCCGCTTCGCAGCGATAAGAATGCTTTAGTCATTCGGCTAAAGCACTTTTTATTCGGGTTGTTTGACCGATTTTGTTTACAGCGGTATGTTGCACTCCGCTGTGGCTTTTGTTAAGATAACACGTGTTCGCATCCACAGATGCAGGCCAAAGCGTGTAATCGCGCCGGCGGTTTCCGCCGGTGAGGAAAGTCCACACTCGCCCGGGCTGTGATGCCCGGAGTTCGGATGCCTGACGAAACCATAAGTCAGGGCAGCCTGGTATCGACTGGGCTGACGGCGGCGAAAGGAGCTACGTCTCGCTTGAGATACGTTCCGATTAGCCTGAAAGTGCCACAGTGACGGAGTCCTCTTGGAAACGGGAGGAGTGGAACGCGGTAAACCCCATCTGCGAGAAACCCAAATGATGGTAGGGGAACTGCCCGGAAGGAAATCGAACGGAAGGGCGGATCGCCGGAATCAGGCGATAGATAGATGATTACAACTCGAGTGCGAGGTTTGGCAGCCGTTTGCAGCACGAGAGTACAGAATGTGGCTTACAGCTTTGCCTGCTGCCATCTGTGGATCTGTACAGGGAAAACGCTCAGTCGTCTTGACTGGGCGTTCTTTTTTCGATTTTTCCTTGTCATATTCCCGAAGCTTTGCTACTATGTTCTAAATTACAGAATAGATAATCATTTTGAAGTGTTGACAGAATGTTAGCGGGAGAGGACGATCCACATGAGAAGTGACATGATTAAAAAAGGGTTTGACAGGGCGCCGCATCGGAGCCTATTGAAAGCGACCGGACTCACGGATGAGGATTTTGACAAACCGTTTGTTGCGATTTGCAACTCCTTCGTCGAAATCATACCCGGCCATGTGCACCTGAATGAATTCGGCAAGCTGGTAAAAGAAGCGGTGCGGGCAGCCGGGATGGTCCCGTTTGAATTCAACACGATCGGCGTCGATGACGGAATTGCGATGGGACATATCGGCATGCGCTACTCGCTGCCGAGCCGCGAATTGATCGCCGACTCTGTCGAAACGGTCGTCAATGCGCACTGGTTTGACGGGATGATCTGCATTCCGAACTGCGATAAAATCACGCCGGGGATGATGATGGCGGCCATGCGGATTAACATTCCGACCGTCTTCATCTCGGGCGGTCCGATGGCTGCCGGCAAAACGAGCCAAGGACAAGTCGTCGACCTCAGTTCTGTCTTCGAAGGTGTAGGCGCTTATCAGGCAGGCAGGATCACGGAGGACGAACTGAAAGAACTGGAGGACCACGGGTGTCCGTCTTGCGGCTCTTGTTCCGGTATGTTTACGGCCAACTCGATGAACTGCCTGTGTGAAGTGCTCGGCATCGCCCTGCCTGGAAACGGCACGATCCTGGCCATCGATCCGGCTCGGAAGGAATTGATCAAGCAGGCGGTCGAGAGTCTCAAACTGTTGATTGAAAAAGATATTAAACCGCGCGACATCGTGACCATTGAAGCGATTGACGACGCGTTTGCGCTCGACATGGCTATGGGCGGCTCAACCAATACGGTACTGCACACGCTGGCGATTGCACGGGAAGCGGGAATCGAGTATCCGATGTCACGGATCGATGAAATCTCCCGCCACGTACCGCACCTTTGCAAGGTGAGCCCGGCATCCAACTGGCATATGGAAGACGTGCACCGGGCGGGAGGGATCAGCGCGATCCTCAAGGAACTGAGCAAAAAAGAGGGGACGCTTCATCTCGACCGTATCACGGTGACCGGCAAAACGCTGCGGGAAAATATCGAGCATGCGGAAATTCGCGATCCGGAAGTGATCCGCACGATCGACAATCCGCACAGCCGCGAAGGCGGTCTGCGCGTGCTGACGGGCAACCTGGCACCCGACGGGGCGATCATCAAAAGCGCCGCGACGGAAGTCAAGCGGCATGAAGGCCCCTGCATCATTTTCAATTCTCAGGAAGAAGCGTTGGAAGGCATTATGTCCGGGCAGGTAAAAGAGGGCTCGGTGGTCGTGATCCGCTACGAAGGTCCGAAGGGCGGACCGGGCATGCCGGAAATGTTGGCGCCGACCTCTGCCATCGCAGGCATGGGGCTTGGGTCCAGCGTGGCGCTGATCACCGACGGACGCTTCTCCGGGGCGAGCCGTGGCATCAGTGTCGGACACATTTCACCGGAAGCGGCGGCAGGCGGCCCGATTGCGCTTCTGCGTGACGGCGATATCGTCGTGATCGATGTAGATGAGCGGATCATCGAAGTGAAATTAAGCGACGAAGAACTGGCAAAACGGCGCGCGGAATGGGTCGAACCGGAACCGAAAGTGAAGAGCGGCTGGCTCGCACGCTATTCAAAATTGGTGACCTCCGCAAACACCGGCGCCGTGCTGAAAGTGTAGGCTGACGCTTGGGCGCATACACATTTTTGATCGAATAAGGGCAAAAGCCTCCTTCCGCACATATCGTGTACAGAAAAATCATGGCCTCACGCGCGGCCCGGCGACCGATACAAATTCCCGGAAGCAACGAGGAGGATGTTCCGGCCGCGGCGAGCGCGTGCGGATGAGGCGGTCAAGGAGGTTTTGTCTTGTATTGGGGCTATCACCGGTTGCGGCAACAATCGCAAACCAGTTTGTACAACCCTTACTATCAGCAGCCGTTTCCGTTCCCGTTTCTCTCGCCGTTTCCAGCCGATCGGCTAGAGGAGCGTCTGGAACGATTAGAACGGCAATTAGCGGCTGTGGAAGTGCAAACGAACCGCATGTGCGATACGCTGCATGCGTTGGAACGCCGCGTGGTTCGGCTGGAGCAGCGGCTGACAAGCAAAAAAGAGGAGTAGCAAGAACCTGGAAACATTACGGCGTACCCGAAAATGGGGTCCGGCGGGACTCGCATTTCGGGTGCCTTTATTAAATCTCCCGCTGATTCAGTTGATCTTTCAGATAACCGGCCGTTCTGGCAGCGAGCGCCATCACGGTGTTGTTGGTCGGGTTGGCTCCGCCGGCTGCCCTGATGATTTCAGCCGTTTGTCATTTCCCCATACGAAAATGACACTTCCGGGCGGACTGAAACCAGTTTCAGTTAGTATGCACTTTCTTTCCAAAAATTCTCTCACTAGCAATCGGATTTTTCGGTGATACTATGCCTGATTTCACGCTAAAGGGGAGATGGCGAATGACGGTCGTATCGTTAAAACCGGAGCTGCGAACGGCCGGCGGCGAGACGGTCAGCATTTATTGCGACGACGACTGGGCGGGCGATGTCTATCTGGTGTACAGAGAAGGCGATCTCCTGACCGGCACCGTTCAGATCGACACCGGTAAAGTCAGCGAACGCAATCTGGAGTACGTGTTGGACGAAGTACGAACGTATATCAGTCATCTCGCAGCGGCATTGAACATCACCACCTCATCGGTCGTGATGATGCACGGCGATATCGAGCAGATTCTTGAGATCGAACCATTGGATCATGACGACCCGGAGGACGAACGGTTAGACGGGACTTACGAAACGGATTTGGACAGCGATAACGTGTTTGACGAGCTGCACATGGCGGAGGATCCGGAACCGGAGATGGAGGAGTACCATCTGAGCCTGGTTTCCGACGAGGGGAATCATGCCAAATACGAGCTGCATGACGATTTTGACAATGTGATCGGTATGGTGGCGGTGGATGAGATTGGAGATTCGGTAACGGGACGAGTCGATTTTTGGGTGGAGCCGGACAAGGGCGAGCCGGAACAAGTTGCGGAAATGCTGTTCCATACGTTCAAGAACGACTCGGTCAACCAAATCTCGTTCACGATGAACTATGAGGACCAACATATTGCCGACATGTATCTGGAACATAAGGATTACGCTTGATGGCGGACGGACGTTGGCCAGAAAGCCTTCCCGTTTCACGGAACAGTTGCCTTCCGTAGCGGCGAAGGCTTTTTGTTTGCCTTTCTGAAAAAAGACCTATTGCCAACCGGATGCGATCTGTTATATACTGTCTCCTAATTAGAGACTTATGTCTATTCACGGGAGACATCAAACGAGGGAGTGGGGAGAATGAAACCGCAGGTGAACATCGGGTTGCTTGGTTTGGGAACGGTTGGTTCCGGCGTCTATCAGGTGCTGCAGGAAAACGGAGAAGAATTGGCAAAACGGACGGGTCTGCCGATCCGGATCAAATCGATCGCGGTGCGGGATCTTGACAAGGAACGGTTGGTGGAGGTGCCATCCGACTTGTTGACGACCGACGCGGTGAAAGTGGTGAACGATCCCGATATCGACATCGTTGTCGAAGTGATGGGCGGAATTGAAGGGACGAAAGACCTGTTGCTGACCGCTTTTCGCAACGGGAAAAGCGTGGTCACGGCAAACAAGGATCTGATCGCCGAGCATGGCGAGGAACTGACGCTCGCAGCGGTTCGCAGCGGCTGCGATTTTCTGTATGAGGCGAGCGTCGGCGGCGGCATCCCGATCATCCGGCCGCTGCGAAAGGATCTGGCGGGCAACCGGATTCATGAAGTGATGGGGATCGTCAACGGTACCACCAATTTTATTTTGACACGGATGAGCCAATCGGGCATGGCATTCGAAGACGCTTTGAAAGAAGCGCAAGCGCTTGGTTATGCGGAAGCGAATCCGGCTTCCGACGTGGAGGGATGGGATGCCGGACGAAAGATCGCGATCGTCGCTTCGCTGGCGTTCAACTCGCGGGTGAATTTTCCCGATGTGGATGTGGAGGGGATCACGGCGATCACCGCGCGGGACATCGAATACGCGAAAGAGATGGGGTATGCGATCAAGTTGATTGGCTGCGCGAAGGAAACGGAGAACGGCAAGATCTCGGCACAAGTCTACCCTGCGCTGGTTCCGCTGGAGCATCCGCTGGCTTCGGTGAACGGGGCGTATAATGCGATTTTTGTACGCGGCAACGCGATCGGCGAAGCGATGTTCCTCGGGCTGGGAGCCGGTCAACTGCCGACTGCCAGCGCCGTAGTCGGTGATATCGTGGAAGCGGTGCGGAATTTTCATGCGGGAACCCGTGGCAAATTCCTGGTGGACTGTTATCATAAAAAAGAGGTTCAGTCCGCGCTGGACAATCATCACCGATTCTATTTGCGGCTAGAAGTCGCCGACCAGGCGGGCGTACTGGGGGCGATCGCCGGCAAGATCGGCCAGCACGGAGTCAGCATCCAGACGATGTTCCAAAAATGGGCGGACAACAAGACGGCGGAGATCGTGGTGATTACGCACCAGGTGCGCGAAGGTGCTTTGCGCAACGCGCTGAACGAGTTGGGAGACATGGAACATGTGCGGGCGATCAAGCAGACGTTGCGGGTAGTGGATTAACTCAGACCGACAAAGTGACGCTTCGGCGGTAAACCGCCGAGTCGTTCTATGGGCGGAGACCTGGAGTTTGTTGGAACCATGGAGGAGATCAGATGAAAGTTGGTTGCTTGGGACCTAGAGGGACCTTTTCGGAGGAAGCGTCCCTCCGTTTTTTTGCAGGACAGGATGTGGAGTGGAGTTTGTATCCGTCGATCCTCGATGTGCTCGATGCGGTGCAAGAGCAAGCGATCGATTACGGGGTGGTGCCGATCGAGAACTCGATCGAAGGCTCCGTCAACATGACGCTGGACGGACTGGCGCAGGATCCCGATCTGTTTGTCATTGCCGAGATCGTGCTGCCGATCGAGCAGAATCTGCTGGTGAACGAAGGCGCCGCACTGGGCGAGATCCGGGAAATCTGGTCGCATCCGCAGGCGCTGGCGCAATGCCGCAACTTCATCCGCGAACTGGGCGTGAAAGTCAAGACGTGGGACAGCACGGCGACTGCGGCGGCGGAAGTGGCCGCATCTGGCAGAAAAGATATCGGAGCAATCGGGAATGCCTGGGCGGCAAAAAATTTTGGCCTGAAAATTCTGCGGTCCAATCTGCAGGACAATTCGGAAAATCATACGCGGTTCGTGGTGGTGCAGAGAGACGGGCAAGCGGTTTCGGAATCCGACAAGACAATGCTGCTCGTGACGCTCAGCGAGGAGCGGGCGGGGGCGCTCGTGCACGTGTTGAACGTGTTTGCCGCGCTGGATCTGAATCTGACGCGGATCGAGTCGCGTCCGACCAAGAAAAAGCTGGGCACATACCAGTTTTTTATCGATGTGGAGGCAGGTTTGTACGATGACTTGCTGCAAAAAGCCATTTCGATCATTGGCACCTACGGACATCAGGTCCGCGTTCTGGGGAGCTACCGAAGAGACACAAAAATTTAAAAAAAGGCCGTTGACAGAGAATTGAGTTGGTTACTATAATCTGCTTAACGATTTGATTTGAGTGGTTCGCCGCAAAAACAGCACATGCAATAAACTGCAAGAGGGCATCTAGGGTTCCGCCGCGCTGGCGGGTCTGGACCGAGCGATGCCAGCACCAGCTGCAGGCGGTTGGTGTACACCGTAGGGATAAAAGCCCTTCGGCAGGTCTTGGCAGTCGGTTGGCGAACGCCCCTGTTACAGCCCGGTTTTCGGGGCATCGGTGGGGACGGCGACTCCTCTGCTGCACACCTGCTTGGGGGCTTTGTTGTTAGGCAAAACCGAATAGTTTCAGCGATGACAAGGACAAGTAAAATCAAGGCTCTGGTGCCAGAGAGCCGCCCATATGGTGCGAGGGCGGTCACCATCTTTGATTTGAAGCTCACCTTCGAGCATTGTTTCTGAAATGGACCGGTTCACAAGTCCAGAGTAGGAAACAACGGCTGGTCCCCGTTACGGGACACAAGTCAGCGATGACTTGCTGAGTCTGTTTTTCGCGAGAAAAGCAGAGAATCTGGGTGGTACCGCGAGATCTCTCGCCCCAGCAGACGAACGGATATCGGTTGCATCGACCGGGCGTTCGACGGCTGGGCGGGAGATTTTTCTTTATTTATCAAGACTGATAATTCTGAAAAAAGGGGAGAGCAGCATGCAAGAACCGTTGGTTTATCTGGATGGGGAGTTTGTACCGAAAAGCAGGGCGGTGGTGTCCGTATTCGATCACGGATTTTTGTACGGGGACGGGATTTTCGAGGGGATTCGCTGTTACTCGGGGAACGTGTTCCGGTTGCGCGAGCACATCAAACGGTTGTACGAATCGGCCAAGTCGATCCTGTTGGACATCCCGCTGACACCGGAGGAGATGGAATCGGCGGTGGTCGAAACATTGCGCCGCAACGGGTATGCGGACGCCTATATCCGGCTGGTGATTTCCCGCGGTGTCGGCGATCTCGGATTGGATCCGCGGAATTGTATCAAACCGTGCATTATCATTATCGCGGAACAACTGAAACTTTTCCCGCAAGAATTCTACGAAAAAGGGCTGTCGATCGTGACCGTGCCCACCCGCCGCAATGTGCCGGATGCGCTGAACCCGAAAATCAAATCGCTCAATTACCTGAACAACGTGCTGGTGAAACTGGAGGCGGCGCGGGCCGGCGTGCTGGAAGCTTTGATGCTGAACCACGAAGGGTATGTGTGTGAAGGATCGGGTGACAACGTGTTTATCGTGAAAGACAGGAAAGTGACAACACCGCCGACATATCTTGGTGCTTTAGAAGGGATCACCCGTAACGCGATTCTCGACATTTGCGAGAGACTCGGCATTCCGGCGGAAGAAAAGCCGTTCACCCGGCATGATGTGTATGTGGCAGATGAAGTATTTTTGACCGGGACGGCGGCGGAAGTGATTCCGGTAGTGGAAGTCGATGCCCGCGTGATCGGCAACGGCAAGCCCGGCCCGCTGACGGAGATGCTGATCCGCGAATTCCGCAAGATCACGACGGTCGAGGGCACCAAGATCCCGGAACTTGTTTCAAAAGCCGTGTAGGTTGTCGCGATAGACAAAAAAATCTAAAGATTGAAAAGAGGTGGAGAGGTATGGCGATTCAAGCATTCAAGACAACGCCGGCACCACAAGCGCAGCCAGTGGAAATGACGGGAGCCCGGATGGTTGTGGAATGTCTGAAACGGTTGGGCGTCACGACGATTTTCGGGTATCCGGGCGGGGCGATTCTGCCCGTGTACGACGCTTTGTACGAATCGGGCATTGAACACATTCTGGTCCGCCACGAACAGGCGGCCATCCACGCGGCGGAAGGGTATGCGCGTGCGACCGGCAAGGTGGGAACGGTGATGGCGACATCCGGGCCGGGCGCGACCAATCTGGTGACGGGGATCACGGACGCGTTTATGGATTCGACGCCGGTGGTGATCATCACCGGCCAGGTTCCCACCTCGATGATCGGCCGCGATGCGTTTCAGGAAGCGGATGTAATCGGGATCACGATGCCGGTCACCAAGCATAACTATCAGGTGCGCGATGCGAAGGAACTGCCTCGCATCCTGGCGGAAGCGTACCATATCGCGGGAACGGGCCGACCGGGTCCGGTGCTGGTCGACATCCCGAAAGACGTCTCGAACCAGGTGGCGCCGTTCGTGTTCCCGGAATCGGTGCAGATCCGGGGCTACAATCCGACCACCGAACCGAGTCCGATCCAGATCGAGCGGGTGTGCCAGGCGATTTCGAAAGCGAGACGGCCCTTGCTCTATATCGGCGGCGGCATCATCAGCGCCAACGCCTCCGAAGAGCTTCGGACCTTCGCGCGGCAGGCGAGGATACCGGTTGTTTCGACCCTGATGGGGCTGGGGGCTTTCCCGCCGGACGATCCGCTGTTTGTCGGAATGCTCGGGATGCACGGCACATATGCGGCGAATATGGCGGTCTACCATTGCGATCTGCTGATCGCCTGCGGCGTCCGCTTCGATGACAGGGTCACCGGCAAGTTGGAACGATTTTCCCCGCATTCGCAGAAAGTGCACATTGACATCGATCCGGCTGAAATCGGGAAAAACGTCCGGGTGGACTATCCGATCGTCGCCGACGTGAAGAACGCGCTGCAGGCCCTGCTGGAAAAATCGCCGCACGCCAACTGCGACGACTGGATTTACGACGTGCAGGCATGGTGCCGGGAGTATCCGCTGTCCTACAAGAACGACTCTTCTGTATTGAAGCCCCAGTATGTGATCGATCTGGTCGACCGGATGACCAACAGTGAGGCGATCGTCACGACCGAGGTCGGTCAGCATCAGATGTGGGCGGCCCATTTTTACCGTGCGAAGGAACCGCGGACCTTTATTACGTCGGGTGGACTGGGGACGATGGGATACGGCTTCCCGGCTGCGATGGGCGCCCAGCTTGCAAGGCCGGACGCGACTGTCATCTGCATCGCCGGCGATGCTTCGTTCCAGATGAACATCCAGGAACTGCAGACGATCTCAGAGCGGAATATCCCGGTCAAAGTGTTTGTTATCAACAACCGGTTTCTTGGTATGGTCCGCCAGTGGCAAGAGATGTTCCATGACAACCGGCTGTCCGAATCGAAAATCGGAGCGCCCGATTTTGTGCGGGTGGCGGAGGCGTTCAATGTCAAGGGGATTCGCGCCGAAACCCCGGAACAGGCGGAGCGGGCGATCGCCGAAGCATTGGCGCATCCGGGGCCTGTGGTGGTTGATTTTATCGTGGAAGAGGGAGAAAACGTGTTCCCGATGGTTCCGCCGGGGAAAGGCAACGATGAGATGATCGTCAAGGGGTGGGACGAATGAGGCATACCTTGTCGGTGCTGGTCAATGACCAACCGGGCGTGCTGGCGCGCGTAGCGGGATTGTTTTCCCGCCGCGGCTACAACATCGACAGCCTGACGGTCGGACCGGCGGAAGAGCCCGGGCTGTCCCGGATGACGATCACCACGATCGGCGATGAAGCGACGCTCGAGCAGGTGATGAAGCAGCTGCACAAGCTGATCGACGTGATCAAGGTGCAGGACATCACGCGCGAACCGATGGTGGAGCGTGAACTGCTGCTGATCAAAATCAGCGCCAACCCGGCCACCCGCAGCGAGATCGCGGGCATCGTCGAACCGTTTCGCGCCTCGGTGGTCGATGTCGGCCGCTCGTCGATGATCATTCAGGCGACCGGAAACCGCGAGAAAAACGACGCGTTGATCGAACTGCTCCGCCCTTACGGCATCAAGGAGATCGCGAGAACCGGCGCCACCGCATTGGTGCGCAGCCAGGTTGCCGCACGGGTTAAGTGACGCATCGGGAAGCGACGATTTTCCAGTCATGGAATCGGTCATAGGATCATAGAATTTGATTTCGATTGACTTCGCCGCCGCCCGGCTCGTGAAGCAACCGGGATGCGGCCGGGCGGGGCGGAGACCAGACAATACACCAATCATTCCACTGTGGGAGAGGGATCGAACGATGAAAATGTATTATGACCATGATGCGGATTTGAAATTCCTGCAAGGTAAAACGGTTGCGGTGGTCGGATACGGCTCGCAGGGCCACGCGCAGGCGCAGAACCTGCGCGATTCCGGTGTGAAGGTAGTGGTGGCCGCCCGTCCCGGCAAGTCTTGGACGCAAGCGGAACAGGACGGGTTTGAAGTGATGACGGTGGCGGATACGGCAAAAGTGGCCGACATCATTCAGATTCTGATGCCGGATGAGCGCCAGGCGCAAACCTACCGCGAAGAGATTGCGCCGCACCTGCGGGCCGGCCAAATGCTGATGTTCTCACATGGTTTTAACATTCACTTCGGGCAGATCAATCCGCCGAACTATGTCGATGTAGCGATGGTTGCTCCAAAGAGCCCGGGCCATCTGGTACGCCGGGTCTATACGCAGGGCGCTGGAGTGCCGGGATTGTTGGCGGTTCATCAGGATGCAACCGGCCAGGCGAAACAGATCGCACTCGCCTATGCGAAAGGCATCGGCTGCACCCGGGCGGGCGTGATCGAGACGACCTTCCGGGAAGAAACGGAAACTGATCTGTTCGGCGAACAGGCAGTCCTTTGCGGCGGCGTCAGCGCCCTTGTCAAGGCAGGGTTTGAAACGCTGGTGGAAGCGGGCTACCGGCCGGAGATTGCGTATTTTGAATGTCTGCACGAGCTGAAGTTGATCGTGGACCTGATGTATGAGGGCGGGCTGTCCCGCATGCGTTACTCGATTTCCGACACGGCCGAGTTTGGCGATTACGTCACCGGGCCGCGGATCGTGACGGAGGAGACGAAGCGGGAGATGCGGAAAGTGCTGGAAGAGATTCAGCGCGGGGAATTCGCGAAAAAATGGATCCTCGAAAATCAGGCTGGGCGTCCGTCGTACAATGCGATCAAGCGGCAGGAAGCGGAACATCCGATCGAACAGGTCGGTGCCCAGCTGCGCGAAATGATGAGCTGGATCCAGAAATAGGAGCCGGCAGGCGGCAACAGACCCCTGGCGAGGGACACAAAACGGGTACACGAAAAATGGGAGGGAGAGTATATGCGCACGATTGAGGTATTTGACACCACGCTGCGGGACGGGGAACAGTCCCCTGGCGTCAGCCTGACGCAAGAAGAAAAAATGGAGATTGCCCGGCAGCTTGCCCGACTGGGTGTCAACGTCATTGAGGCGGGATTTGCAGCTTCCTCCAAGGGAGATTTTGAATCCGTTCAGCGGATTGCGAACGAAATCCGGGGAGTCAGCGTTTGTTCGCTGTCGCGCGCGGTGCAAAACGACATCGAGCAAGCGTACGCAGCATTGAAAGGGGCGGAGCATCCACGCATCCACGTGTTTCTTGCGACCTCCCCGATTCACATGCAACACAAGCTGAAGATGACTCCGGAGCAAGTTTTGGAGCAGATTGACGCGGCCGTCCGGCTGGCCCGCAAATATTTTCCCGATGTCGAATTTTCGCCAGAAGATGCGGGCCGCAGCGAACTCGATTTTCTGGTGAAAGTGGCGGAAGTGGCGGCGAAGGCGGGAGCTACCGTGTTGAACATTCCCGATACGGTTGGCTACCTGACCCCGGAGGAATACGCCCACTTGTTCCGGTACGTTCGGGAACATGCGAAGGGGATTGAGAAGCTCAAATTGTCCGCCCATTGCCACGACGATCTCGGTTTGGCGACCGCCAACACATTGGCCGCCATCGCGGCGGGCGTCGATCAGATCGAGGGAACGATCAACGGGATCGGCGAACGGGCCGGTAACGTGGCGATCGAGGAAGTGGCGCTGGCGCTTGCTACCCGGCCGAATGTGTACCAGGCGGCGACCAGTCTAGATCTCTCGCAGATCGCCCGCACCAGCCGGCTGGTATCGAAGCTGACCGGCATGGTCGTCCAGCCGAACAAAGCGATCGTCGGAGCCAACGCATTCGCCCACGAATCGGGGATTCATCAGGACGGCATGTTAAAGGAAAAATCGACCTATGAAATCATCCGTCCGGAAACGGTCGGCATGGCGGACACCAAACTGGTACTTGGGAAACACTCGGGCCGCCACGCGTTCAAGGAGCACATCAAGTCGCTCGGCTACGAACTGGAAGGCGAAGCGTTGAATAACGTGTTCCGCAAGTTCAAAGATCTCTGCGACAAGAAAAAATACGTGACCGACGAAGATATCCTGTCCCTGCTGCTCGAATACGAAGTCGACTCTTCGCAGGTGGCCTATCGTTTGGAGTTTATGCACGTATCGTGCGGCACGCAAGGAGTTCCCACCGCGACGATCGGACTGCACGATGATGAAAAAGGGCTGCTGCAGGAAGCGGCGGTTGGCAACGGTGCGGTGGACGCGATCTATCGGGCGATCGACCGCATCACCGATGAGCCGGTCGAACTACTGCACTACCAGATCGATTCGGTGACGGGCGGCCAGGATGCGCTCGGCGAGGTGCGCGTCCAGGTTCGTCAGGGCGACATTGTGGCAAACGGCCGCGCCGTCTCGACCGACGTGCTGGAGGCGAGCGCCCGCGCCTACCTGGATGCGATCAACCGCATGATCATCAAGCGGATGGACACGCTCGGCAAAGAGTTCAGACGCCGGAAAGAGCAGGTGGATGTGCATGCCTAAGATCGCACTGCTGCCGGGAGACGGCATCGGCCCGGAAATCACCGCCGAGACCGTGAAAGTGCTGGAGACGGTCGGCCGCCACTTCTCCCGTAGCTTCGAGTTTGCAACATTTTCGATCGGCGGGGATGCGATCGACCGGTTTGGCGATCCGCTTCCTCCACAGACCCTGGAAGGCATCAGAGCGGCAGACGCCGTACTGCTGGCTGCCGTCGGAGGGCCGAAGTGGGATCACAACCCCGGTCATCTGCGCCCGGAAACGGGTCTGCTGCGGATGCGGAAGGAACTCGGTGTGTACGCGAATCTGCGGCCGGTTCGCGCGTTTGAACCGCTGCTGCACGCTTCCACTTTGAAACAAGAAGTGTTGCTTGGCGTCGACCTGCTGATTTTGCGGGAGCTGACCGGCGGTCTCTACTTCGGTGAGAAAAGCAGGAAACCGGCGGTCGGCGGCGAAGTGGCAACCGATACGCTCGTTTACACGACCGGCGAAATCGAGCGAATCGTCCGGATGGGGTTCGAAGTGGCGCGGACGAGAAGGAAACGGGTGCACTCGGTCGACAAGGCGAACGTCCTGGAATCGTCCCGCCTCTGGCGCGAGACAGTCGAGCGGATCGCCAAGGAGTATCCGGATGTCCAGTACGATCATATCCTAGTCGACACTTGCGCCATGCAGTTGATTCGCAATCCACGCCAATTCGATGTGATCGTGACGGAGAACATGTTCGGCGACATCCTGTCGGACGAAGCGGCCATGCTGACCGGTTCGATCGGTATGCTGCCGTCTGCCAGCCTGGGAGCGGGCGTCGCCCTGTATGAACCGATTCACGGGTCTGCCCCTGACATCGCGGGCAAGGGCGTCGCCAACCCGCTCGGCATGATTTTGTCCGCGGCACTGATGCTACGGCACTCATTCGGTTGGGAACAGGAAGCGACCGTGATCGAACAAGCGGTGGCAGAGGTGCTGGCGGAAGGGGTACGAACTGCCGATTTGGCAGGCCCCGCTGAACCGACCGTATCGACCTCCCGCATGGGAGACCTGATCGTCCAACGGATTAGTGCAAAAGTCCCGATCGTATAACATCCCAATGTTGTAACAGGCGTTTCCCTTTGCGGGAAACGCCTTTTTTCATCGACAGGGGATCGAACTTGACAAAATAGGACTCCAGCACCTAGAGGGCAAATCCCTGCTGATATAAATTAATAGCACTATTAGATCGAGTGAAACAGGGCAGGGTGTTCGGGGTAAAATGGGAGGAACGTCAAATCGCATGAAGCAGAGAGAATTTTTCCGCGTTCCGTTGACCGCTTTTTGTTCGCTGCGCCTGCGCAAACTGGGGAGCAAACTGTTGCCGATCGGGGAAGAGTTTGAAGTGGAAGTGCAAAACATATCCGGCGGCGGTCTTTGCTTTCTGTCGGACCGGGATTTGCCCGTCAGCGAAATGCTGATCTGGCAGTTTGCGATCGACGTGCCGGAACAAAAGATCAATGTCTACGGTCAGTTGGTCTGGAAGAAGCCGGAAGACAGTCTGCTGTTATACGGGGCGGAGTTTATTTTCTTTGAAGAAAAAGAACAGAAGAACCTGATTATGCAGATCAACCAGCTGCAAATTCGCCGCCGGAAAAAAGAAAAGTACATGACCGAATAAGGATTGCCTCCGTTTTCATACAATTAATTTTATTCCAATATATAATATAATTTTTTATCAAGATTTTTGATTGACTTTTTGATAGGAAGCGGATATAATCAGGTTTGAATTTTTTAATCTACAATTAAATAGACTGACAGGAAGATCTTCTTATCAAGAGAGGCGGAGGGAAAGGCCCAATGAAGCCCGGCAACCGGCTCATCAGGATGATGCGGATGAGCGACATGGTGCCAATTCCTTCAGGATATAACAAATCCTGGCAGATGAGAAGGGTAAGTCGTCTGGCAACCCCTTTTTCAATCTGTGAAAAAGGGGTTTTTTGTTGAGGCAAACGGAGGTGAGTACGGATGATTGAACTGCGCAATTTGCACAAGGAGTACCGGGTTGGCAAACATTCGGTTCCCGCCTTGCGCGGAATCGATTTGTCCATAGAAAAAGGTGAAATTTTTGGCGTCATCGGCCATTCCGGCGCCGGCAAGAGCACGCTGATCCGCTGCATCAACCTGCTGGAGCGGCCGACATCCGGCACAGTCACCGTCGATGGAGTCAATCTGACAGCGCTTGACGGACGCAGGCTGCAAGAGGAACGTCGGCAGATCGGGATGATTTTTCAGCATTTCAATCTGCTGTCGTCCGCCACGGTCGCGGACAATATCGTGTTTCCGTTGAAGCTGGCGAAGCGCACGCAGGCGGAGATCGACCGGAAAGTCGGCGAACTATTGGCGCTGGTCGGCCTTGAGGCGCATCGGGACAAGTATCCGGCGCAATTGTCGGGCGGCCAGAAACAGAGGGTCGGCATCGCCAGAGCACTGGCGAACGATCCGAAAGTGCTCTTGTGTGATGAAGCGACATCGGCGCTTGACCCGCAGACGACCAATTCGATCCTCACGTTGCTGCGGGACATCAACCGCCAATTCGGGATTACGATCGTGTTGATTACGCATGAAATGCATGTGGTTCGCTCGATCTGCGACCGGGTGGCGGTGATCGACGGCGGCCGGGTTGTTGAGGCAGGGCCGGTGGCTAACGTGTTTTTGAAACCGCACCACCCGACAACCCGCGAATTTGTTGAACAGGTGGTCGACTCGCTCGAACTGCAGCAGGTGATCGCCCGTGAAAAATCGGCCGGTCATCGCACGATCGTGCGGATTACATTCCTGGGCGAGCAGACGTATCAGCCGATTTTGTTCCGGACGATGCAGGAGGTCGGTGCATCGTTTAACATTCTGCAGGGCACGATTTCCCGCATGAAAGACACGCCCTACGGGCAGTTGGTTGTTGAACTGGAAGGCGGGCAGATGCAGGTTCAGCAGTCGATCGACCGGTTGCGCCAGCACGGGCTGAAAGTGGAGGTGATCTGAAATGGAATGGACATTTGAGAACGTCGACTGGGAAGAGATTTCGACGGCAACGCTCGACACGCTGACGATGCTGGGGCTGTCCACTTTGTTCACCGTGCTCATCGGGTTGCCGCTCGGCGTTCTGTTGTTTCTGACATCAAGGGGACAGCTACTGGAAAATCGGATTTTTTATTCGATCGTCTCGTTTGTCGTCAACATCCTGCGGTCGGTGCCGTTCATCATCCTGATGATCCTGTTGATCCCATTCACCAAACTGATCGTCGGCACATCGCTTGGCGTGCAGGGATCGATTCCGCCGCTCGTGATCGGCGCCGCCCCGTTTTTTGCAAGGTTAGTGGAGACATCGCTGCGCGAAGTGGACCGCGGCGTGATTGAGGCGGCCCAGTCGATGGGAGCTTCCAACTGGCAGATCATCTGGAACGTGTTGCTGCCTGAATCACGGCCTGGACTGATCGCGGGGATTACGATCACAACCGTCGCGCTCGTCTCCTATACCGCGATGTCGGGTGTAATCGGCGGCGGTGGACTCGGAGACCTGGCGATCCGCTACGGCTACCAACGGTTCCAGACCGATGTGATGCTGGTAACGGTCGCGGTTTTGCTGGTGTTGGTGCAGATTCTGCAGACAGCGGGAGACCGCCTGGTGCACCGTTTCAGCCGGAAATAGCAAGCGGTGGGCTGCTACAGGGCGGGAGCACCGATTGGTATAGATGAAGTAAGAATGGCAAACATCGAAAGGAGAAACCGGATATGAAAAAATGGCTCGTACCCGTATTGTCGCTTACACTTGCATTTTCGCTGGCCGGATGCGGCAAGAAGGAAACCGCGGCACCTGCTCCGGCAGCCGGCGGCGACAAGAAAGAAGTGACATTGAAGGTTGGCGCAACCGCCGTTCCGCATGCGGAAATTCTCGAATTTGTCAAACCGAAATTGAAAGAGCAAGGGGTCAACCTGGACATCAAGGTGTTCAACGATTATGTGCAGCCGAACGTTCAGGTGTTCGAAAAGCAACTGGACGCCAACTTTTTCCAGCACACGCCGTACCTGGATCAGTTCAACAAGGATCAAAAAATGAACCTGGTCAAAGTCACGAACGTCCACATTGAGCCATTCGGCGTCTACTCGAAGAAAATCAAGAAACTGGACGAGTTGAAAGACGGCGCGACGATCGCCATTCCGAACGATGCGACGAATGGCGGGCGGGCATTGGCGCTGCTCGAGAAAAACGGCATCATTAAATTGAAAGATGGCGTCGGCATCAAAGGGACTGTCAAGGACGTTGTCGAAAACCCGAAGCACGTGAAGTTTAAGGAACTGGAAGCCGCCATGCTGCCGCGGGCGCTGGGCGAAGTGGACCTGGCATGCATCAACACGAACTATGCGCTGGAGGCAAAACTGGTGCCGACCAAGGATGCTCTGGCGATCGAAGGGAAAGACTCGCCCTATGTGAACATTCTGGTGGCGCGCCCGGACAACAAGGATTCGGATGCCATCCAGAAGCTGGCGAAAGCGTTGAATACTCCGGAAGTCAAGAAGTTTATGGAAGACAAGTATCAAGGTGCTGTTGTTCCGGCGTTTTAACGAAACCATGTACCACCTGATCGGTTCAGGTGGTATTTTTTTTGATCTCTTCCGCCGTGAACCATTTGCCGTTGATGTCGACCCCGATCAGCCGCGGTTGCTTTAAATATTCAGGGTGGTGGTTGGCGATAAATTCTTTCGCCGTTTGCGGGGAGATTTCGTTTGGCGATTGGCCGATTTTGTTGCCCCGCACCGGATAGCCGTAAGGGATGCACACTTCATCTCCGTTGTCATCTAGGGTGACGAATTTGATAAACTGGATCATTCTGGAATATTACCTCCAACGGCGGTGACACAGCGCATGCCGTGCACTCCTCCCGCAAAGTGAATTCACTGACTACTGTATTGGCTGCGAGGGCGTTTGGTTGATTGTCCGCACATAAATGGGTAGCAGTGGACTGGGTGCTGGCGGCTGCCGCAAAATGAAACAGCCCGGACGACCCGGGCCACTGTGATGAATCTCCATTATATGACGAACTTCCATTAAAAGACTCTGGGACAATCCCTTGGACGCGGCATGTAGAAGCAGTGGGATTTGTAGCGGCCAGCCAATCTTTGGGCATACCAGCGCGGCGGGCAGGGACGGCGCACGCCCGGGTCAAAGAACCACAATGCGCTCATGGCCGGATGAAACCTCTCCCCGTTCACGCACCGGCGGGCCAACCGTTTATCGAGGTCACGAGCTTTGACGGACCAAAAATACGGTTTTTCTACCGCCTCAAAACCCCCCGGCCGCTGGAACACCATTTGCGGGATGGTGCGGATCCGCTTGAAATCGAGACAGTTCGATTTCACCCGGTTGACTCCGACATTCCCGACCAGCAGCATCGCCAGTTTTCCTTCCCCTTCCGCTTCCGCCCGCATCAACCGTCCCAACAGCGCGATATGTGCCGAGGTTGCTCTTATGACAGCCATCGTCTTCACCTCACACTTCACTGTACGAAATGGGAGCTTATCCTGTTCCGATGATTTTGGCGCAATCGGTCGATTGCGGGAGTGGATGCCAGATTGGGGAACGGGTTTTGCCCTAGCCCAGCGGGAAAAATCAGTTGCGGATTGCCTGAACAAAATTAGGGCCGCAAAAGGGGCGGCACAGGATTAGACCGAGCCAAGAGGTGTGGGCAAATCCAGAGTATGGTGTGTTTTGACCCAACCGTCAACCTGAACAAAAATTCAGGTTGAACATGAATTTTTATTTATAGACATTTGAGCATGATGTTGTTGTATTTCTGATCTAATATTTTGCGAAAGGAGTAACGTGTCAAATGTAAGTTGTGTCCGGTATTATGTGTAAAAAGGATCTGAAATAGGAAGAGTCATTTCAATCCTCTTTTTGGGAATCATGGAGTTTGTCTACAACAATATCCCAAGGAGGAATCGAAATGACTCACTTCCATCTTACCCTTTCCGCAGAAGAATTACACCAACTGCTTACAACACATGGCAAACTGGCTCCATCTCTCATGCAGTCGTTTTTGAACCAACTCTTACAGAAGCAAGCATCGGAGCAGATCCAAGCGGAACCCTACGAGCGAACCCATGAACGCACCACGTATCGCAACGGCA
>NZ_AQXL01000092.1 GCF_000376225.1 Effusibacillus pohliae DSM 22757 | reverse complement strand
CGTTATCCCGGTCTGCCGGGCAGGTTGCCCACGTGTTACTCACCCGTCCGCCGCTGGCTTCCAGAGAGCAAGCTCCCCTTCCGCCCGCTCGACTTGCATGTATTAGGCACGCCGCCAGCGTTCGTCCTGAGCCAGGATCAAACTCTCAAAACATGGATGTTTTGTCCGGCGTCGTCACCACGGATGGCGACGCTCTTAGCCGGGCAACCACATCAAAAAGTTTTCCTAGCTCCCTACACGATTCAGTTTTCAAAGAACGACTTGGCCCTTTAGCGCCTTAGCGTTACATAGCGCGACCTGGCGGCTTCGCCGCCTTGGCGCGACTTGTGCCATTTGGGTACTTGTGCCCATTGGGTGCAAAGAACGACTTGGATCAGGATGATGTGCACCCTGGGCACTTGCCCTTGTGAGCCCAAATTACGAATCTGGTTGCTGCCGCTCAACAGCGACAACTATCAATTTACCACAATCGCATTGCCATTGCAACTGGCAATTTCTAACTTCGTATCACATGCTTTTGTTATCGCCGTTCGCTTTGCGTTTTCCGCATCTCTCGCGACAACGAATGTTATCATATCATCCTCCGCACAGGATCTCAATCTCGCCACACACCATTCTCCGAACAAAATCCGGTCAAAAAACAAAAAGCCCACGAATAGATACCTTATTCATGAGCTTTCACAAGTTTATTGGCCGGTACTCGATCCAACAATTCCGCCACCACAATACCGGTTACGATCAGACCGATTCCCAGCCACCGGATCGCGCCGACCGGTTCCCGCAACAGAATCGATGCGGCAACCACCGCAACGGGCAATTCGATTGAGGCCAACAACCCGGCCAGCGTTCCGCCGACAACCGGAATTCCTTTATTGAACAGAATCGGCGGAAACACCTGACCGAAGCATCCGATTAGCAGTGCCCACATCCACAGCCCTTGACCCAACGTCCCGTTCCAGAGAAAATTCGGCGGAAACACGAAACAGATGGCAAGCACGGAAGCGGCTCCCATCATAAACGAATTGACAACGGCGGGCGTCTGACTCCTCGATTTTTCGTTCCAATAGAGGAATGCGCTGTACGTGGCCGAAGACAACAGACCGAGTAGCAAGCCCAAAGCCGACACTTGCCGCCAATCCGTTTTCCAAACGTTGACCGCCAACAACGTACCGATGATCACCAAAATCAGCGACAGCCATTTGGCAAACGTCGGCTTCCTGCGAACCACCAGATAATCGATCAGCATGATGATCCAGGAAAATTGAAACAGCAGCACAATCGCCAGCGAAGCCGGCAAATAATGCAGTGACGTATAATAAAAAACGGTCGTGCCAGCCGAGAACACCCCGAGCAAAAACAGCAACCGGAGTTCGGAGCGGGTCAAATTCCGGATCGTTTTCCAGTGAAAAGCGGACAGTGCAGCCAGCATCATCAGCGCAAAGAAAAACTGGCTGCTCGTCACATCCTGCGGGGTAAATCCCGCATCATACGCCATTTTCACAAATGATCCCAGCAACCCGTAACTTGCGCCGCCCGCCAGCACCAGCAAACTGGCAGCAATCCGGCTCATGTCAGATCGTCTCCAACGCGCGAAGCCCCAGCAAACTGAGACATTTTCCGATCACCGTCCGCGTCGTACTGACCAGCGCCAGCTTTTGCACGATTTGATCCGGCTCGCCGTCCAGAATCCGCGTCGTGTTGTAGTACCGGTTAAAAATCTGGCAAACATCGATCACATACTTTGCCACCACCGACGGATCAAACTGCTCCGTGGCCCGCTCCATCACATTCGGAAAGCGGCCGAGCAGCTTGACGAGCGACCATTCCAGATCGCCATCGATCGCCGAAACGTCCGTGAGCTCAACGGGCTGCGGCTCATATCCGCCTTTGCGCAGCAGGCTGGACAGGCGAGCGTACGTGTACTGCACATACGGCCCTGTCTCCCCGTCGAAGTTCAACGCTTCATCCCAGACAAAATTCACGTCGTTTACACGATTGTTTTTCAAGTCGTTGAAGATGATCGCGCCAACCCCGACCGTTTCTGCCACTTCTTCCTTGTTCGGCAGGTCAGGATTTTTCTCTTCGATAATTCCCGCCGCGACTTCGACCGCTTTCCGCAGCACATCCTCCAGGAAGACGACCTGCCCTTTACGGGAGGACAACCGCTGGCCGTCCACGAACATGGTGCCGAACGGAACGTGGACACACCGGTCGGCCGCCCACTGGTTGCCCATCAGTTCCAACACTTTGAACACCTGGCGAAAATGGAGTTTCTGCTCGGCGCCCACCACGTACACCAACAGGTCTGCCCCCATCTCCCGCCGCCGATACAAAGCGGCCGCCAGGTCCCGGGTCGCATATAAGGTGGCACCATCCGATTTCCGGATCAGGCAAGGTGGCATATCGTAAGCGGACAGATCGACAATCTCTGCTCCTTCGCTGATTTGCAGCAACCCTTTTTCCCGCAGTTCGTCTTCCACCGCGCCCATCTTGTCGTTGTAAAAGCTTTCTCCCAGATAATAATCGAATTCCACGTTCAGCAGCCGGTATGTTTTTTCAAACTCGGCGAGCGAGATTTCGATAAACCGCTTCCACAGCCGAACCGCTTCCTCATCCCCGTCTTCCAGCGCCTTGAACGCCGCCCGCGCTTCATCCTCCAACTCGGGCCGCTGTTCCGCTTCCTTATTGAAGCGAACGTACAAGGCAAGCAGTTGCCGGACCGCATCATCAGACAGATCGTATTCGTCTCCCCAATAACGGTAGGCGACGATCAACTTGCCAAACGATGTGCCCCAGTCGCCAAGGTGGTTGATTTTCATCACATGGTAGCCCTGGCTTTTGTAAATGTTGGCGATCGCGTTTCCGATCATCGTCGAACGCAGGTGGTGGATCGCAAACGGCTTCGCGATATTGACCGAGGACATATCGATCGCAACTTTCAATCCCTGCCCCCGGTTCGAATCGCCAAATCGATCACCGGCACGGGCAATCGCAGACAGAATGTCACGAACCACCGTTTCCCGCTTCAGGAAAAAATTCAAATAGCCGCCGACCGCCACCGCTTTCTCAAAGACGGGCAGCAGCTCACCGCTGATTTTTTCCGCCAGTTCGGCCGCAATCAAGTTTGGCGCTTTGCGAAACTGTTTCGCCAATTGAAAACAGGGAAACGCCAAATCGCCGTGCGCTTCCTCTTTCGGAATTTCGATCAAGCCGTACAATTGCGTCTCATCCAGCGCAACGAACGGTTTCAATTGTTCCACGATCTGTTGCCGATACATCCCGCATCCTCCCAAACGAAAAAGAAACACCCCTTATCATCATGCCGCCGGCTCGCCAAAAACCCGGTTGCCGACGGCCATGACAAGTAAGGGTGCAACTTCCAGCATCAATATAAGAATCGTATTCGAACGGGCAGATTATGTCAAGAAAGCAGGCTGACGAAAGTCAATGAGCCGGTGCCGTCAGGCTGTCCATCTCCTTTCTGCCGCTTGCCAACTCGTTCCGTTCATCTACCGTAGGTCGGACTGGATCACGGCATCTTGTACGCGAATTTTTTCCCGTACCAATCCCGCTTGATAGAAAGAGTCCGCGATGCGCTGCTGGGCGGCAACGACGTCAGCATT
The DNA here is from genome assembly GCF_000376225.1 of Effusibacillus pohliae DSM 22757. Lineage (NCBI taxonomy): Bacteria > Bacillati > Bacillota > Bacilli > Caryophanales > Alicyclobacillaceae > Effusibacillus > Effusibacillus pohliae. The sequence goes on along the minus strand of NZ_AQXL01000092.1, from coordinate 14,168 downwards.
CAACGGATACACGCCGTATTGGCGCCTTTCCAGGGTGCGCCGCCAAATCTCTTCCGGAATTTTGGTTTGAATGGAAAATTGAGCGGCTGCTCGCTTCGGGTCTGCAAGTATTTTCGCTCCCGCATGCTCCTCCGCGTCCGCCAAATAGGGATCCCAAATCACCCAAGCGTCCGCGTCCCCTCGTTCAAATGCGGCTCTCGCATCGGATGGTTGCAGGTTGACCGGCGTAATATCCGAAATGGTCAAACCGACGGTTGCCAAAGCGGAAATCAATGTATAATGGGCGCTGGATCCTTTGGCAAAAGCCACTTTTTTCCCTTTCAGATCGAGTAAGCTCTTGATGGTCGAGTGCTTCGGCACGACGATCGCTCTAGCCACTTCCGGTTCATACGCCAGGTACACCAATTGCGCCCCGGGAGTCCCCTGCGCCAGTACTGCAGGCGCCCCACCCGCATATCCCGCATCAATTTTGCCGGCATTCAAAGCCTCCAGCAACGGCGGACCGGACTGGAACTCGAACCAGCTGACACGGATGCCGTGAGCGGCCAGTCTTTTTTCGATACTTTGCTTTTCCTTTACAAAAAGCAGAATGGAAGATTTCTGGTACCCGATTCGAAATTCTGTCGGCCAGCCTGCCTGTTCGCCCGGATGCGTCCCGGCTTCCCCGGCTTGCGAGGAAGCCCCGGACCGCACCGTTGCACCCCCTTTCCCGCACGCCGTAACCAACATCAGCAAGCACATAAACATCCCCAGAGCTGAAACGATTTTCTTATGCGTCATACGATCCCCTCCCTCATCCAACCTGATTCTCCACCAGCCGAAGCGGAACCGTTCCTTCCTCTCTGACAATACGACGCAACACTTTGTCAACGAATTCCGCAAACAGAGCGTTACCCCGGTGCCTGGGACGCGGCAAGGAGATCGGCAGATCCATCGCGATGGTCCCCTGTTCGATGAGGATCACCCGGTCGGCCAGGGTGACCGCTTCTTCCACATCGTGGGTCACCAGCAGCGATGTAAATTTTTGTTCCTGCCAAAGGCGCTCGATCAACCGCTGCATCTCGATTCGCGTCAGAGCGTCCAATGCGCCCAACGGTTCATCCAGCAACAACAGCCGCGGCTCGCTGACCAGAGCTCTCGCCAACGCCACCCGTTGCCGCTGGCCGCCGGATAGCACGGAAGGCCACTCGTGAGCTCGCTCGGCAAGCCCCACTTGCTGAAGAGCACGTTCCGCCTTTTCCAGCCAATCGCCTTTTAAGCCGAGCCCGACGTTTTCGATCACCCTCTTCCATGGCAACAACCGGGCATCCTGAAACATCACCCGCGCCTGCTCGTGCAGTCCTCGTACAGGTTGGCCATCGATGACGATTCTGCCCGCGCTTGCCGTATCGAGTCCGGCAATCAAGCGCAGCAGAGTGCTCTTGCCACATCCGCTGCGTCCGATGATGGCGACAAACTCGCCTGAATGGACTTCCAGATTGACCCCGCTCAACACTTCATGCGATCCATAGCTTTTTTGCAACGATTCAATCTTCAAATGAGTTCCGGCCGATTCCAATTCAAATCCTCCTTCTCCCCAAACCGCTGCCTGAAGCTTAAAGATTTTGGTAAACGGAGTTCCATTTCAGCCACCGTTTCTCGCAAAATTTGGCCACCGCATCGGCCAGCTTGCCAAACAGCGCATACAACAAAACGCTTACCACCACCACGTCCGTCTGCATGAATTCACGCGCGTTCATCGCCATATACCCGATTCCTTTGTCTGATGCAATCGTCTCTGCCACAATCAGGGTTAGCCACATGATCCCGAGCGCATACCGCACGCCAACCAGGATGGAGGGGAGCGCCCCTGGCAACAGGATCTTCCAAAAGAGCCCCCAAGCGTTTAATCCGTACACTCTTCCCATCTCCAGCAATCCCGGGTCCACACTGCGAATGCCGTGCAATGTGTTAACATACACGGGAAACAAAACCCCGAGTGACACCAGAAACAGTTTGGCCTGCTCCCCAATCCCAAACCACAGAATCACCAACGGAATCATCGCCAGATGCGGAATGTTGCGAATCATCTGGATGAAAGTGTCCAAAAGCGTTTCTGCAAACCGAAACACGCCGTTCACCAACCCGAATGCAAATCCAAGGCCGCCTCCCAGCAAAAAACCTGCCGCCGCCCGCTCAAAACTGATGGTGACGTGCCGGAACAGTTCCCCACTCCCGACCAAATGCCAGGCCACTTCCATCACCTGGGTGGGCGCCGGCAGGACTTTGGAAGACAACCAGCCGAATTGAGAGAGCCATTGCCAGATCCCCACCAGAATAGCGGGCAGCAGCCAGGGTACAAATCGGTTTGCCCACGCTGGGCCGCTCCTCTTTTGTCTCATACAGCCGCCTCCTTCCGCTTTGGTACCTGCTGGTTAGCGACGATTTCGCCAAACGGTCCCAGCAGTTGCATCGATCCGGTTTCCTGTCTCGCGTTCAGCGGCAGCAGGGGAAACAGGAGCTCGGCCACGCGGTAGGCTTCCTCCAGATGCGGATACCCTGACAAGATGAATGTCTCGATCCCCAGCTCGGCGTATTCGAACATCCGTTGGGCTACCGTTTGCGGGTCGCCTACCAAAGCGGTGCCGGCTCCTCCCCGGACAAGCCCGATACCGGCCCACAAATTCGGGCTGATCTCCAGCGAATCCCGGCTGCCGGCATGCAGGTTCACCATCCGGCGCTGTCCCTCTGAATCGAAACGGGCAAAAATTTGCTGGGCATGGGCGATCGTTTCATCATCCACATAGCGAATCAGCCGTTCGGCCGCATCCCACGCTTCTTTTTCCGTCTCCCGCACGATCACGTGCAGCCGGATTCCAAATCGCAGCTGTCTGCCCCGTTCCGCCGCCAGTCGGCGCACCTGTTCGATCTTTTCCGCCACTTGCGCTGGCGGTTCCCCCCATGTCAAATAGACGTCCGCATGCCTGGCGGCCACCTGTTGACCAGCTGCCGACGAGCCGCCGAAATACAAGGGAGGATAGGGCTTTTGCACGGGAGGAAACAGCAGCTTCCCACCTTTCACCTGCAGGTGATCGCCGTCAAAGTCCACCTCCTCGCCGCTTACCAGCAGCCGCCAAATGGTCAAAAATTCGTCTGTCACCCGGTACCGGGCATCGTGGTCGAGAAAAATTCCGTCGCCCGCCAGTTCTACCGGATCACCGCCCGTCACCACGTTGATCAGCAAACGCCCATGGCTGATCCGGTCAAAAGTCGCCGCCATCCGCGCGGCTGCGGACGGACTCATCAAGCCTGGCCGCACAGCCACCAGAAAACGCAACCGAGAGGTCACCGGCAGCAGCGACGAGCAGAGAATCCAGCTGTCTTCGCACGAACGCCCCGTCGGCACAAGTACCCCTTCATACCCAAGCGAATCGGCCGCTTGCGCAACCTGCCGCAAATAGGCATAATCGGTTGAACGGCCGCCAACCGCCGTTCCCAAATAGCGTCCATCCCCGTGTGTCGGCAAAAACCAAAACAGTCGCATGTGCATCATCCCCCGGATCGATTATCGATTTGACCGAAACAGTGCGTCCCTGACGGATATTTGCTTGGGAATCAGTCCGATGCCAAAAAAGGTGTCGGCAATTTTTTGTTGATCCGCTAGTACCTGTTCTCCCACCGGCTCAATTCCATAGCTTCTGCGCTTCGACGCCTGCTCCAGCGAGGCAATGTCAATCCCCAGTTCGGGCGACAAAAAGGCAGCCACTCCATGCGGATCCTGTTTTGCCCATTCGTCCACTTTTTTCACTTCCTCAAGCACGACCGTGATGATGTCGGAGTGTTCCTTCACAAAGGATTGTGACGCCAAATAAAACTCGCGGTTGGCGACCAGATTCGTCCCGTCTGCCAAAACGCGGGCGCCTGTCGCCTGTTGGGCGGCAGCGTAAAACGGATCCCAGATCACCCAGGCGTCGACACTTCCCCGTTCAAATGCTGCCCGTGCATCTGCAGGAGGGAGATAAACGGGTTGAATGTCGGCGATTTGCAAACCAGATTTTTCCAACACTTTGACCAACAGATAATGAACATTGGATCCTTTGTTGAGAGCGACTTTTTTGCCCTTCAGATCGGCAACCGAGCGAATCGATGAATCGCCTTTCACCAAAATCGCTTCCGCTTCGGGGCTTGCAGGTTCATTGGCGACGTACACCAATGGCGTTCCCGCCGCCTGGGCAAAAATCGGCGGCGACTCGCCCGTATGGCCGAGATCAATGCTGCCGGCGTTTAACGCTTCCAACAGCTGCGGACCGGCCGGAAACAACAGCCACTGCACCGAATAGCCAAGCGAAGCGAGCCGTTTTTCCAGGTTGCCCTTCGATTTCAGAAGATTGAGCGTGCCGTATTTCTGATAGCCGATCCGCACCACATGTTGCGCATCCTTGCCTGACGTTTGGCCGGGAGAAGCCGGCTGGCCCTGTACCGGTCTCTCGCCGGTCCCGCAACCGGTCAATGCCGGGAACAATGCCAGCAAGCCGATCGCCGCCGCCATCGTCCATCGGGCTGCCAATCGTTTCTTGTCCGTGTGCATCCGCATGTCCATAACCTCCATACCAGACGTTTACTTCAGAAGCAGACTCCTTTGTCGGAACACAAAAGGCCCCCCTGCCTGCAGCCGCAAACAATGGAGGCCTCCGGTCGTCCGGTCGGCAACTGATCGATTTCTTATATCACCCATCCGGACCATTCGATGTTTTTGTGATCGGCCGCAAGCCAACTGGCGGTGGCTTGCAACAACCGGATCCGGTGGCTGATGGAGGAAAACGTATGGTTCGCTCCCAAAATCACCTCCTTGTCGCACCTTCCTTTCCTTCTCAGCCAAAACGCGCGCTGGTACAGAAAGCAATAATCGACCGGGATCACCTCGTCGTCACTGCCGTGCACCAGCAGCACATTGCCCGCAAAGTGGCAGGTTTGCAGCAACGGTTGATGGATCGCCAGGGATTCGAAAAAACGGCTGGTCAGACGATAGCCGGAATAATCCACATACCCGGACTGCAAAGGCTGTTCGACCGCCTCTTCGCCGACAATGCGGATGATGTCGATAAACGGTTTTGCCACCGCCGCCCACATCACAAGCGATTTCACCCTTGGATCGAGAGCACCGGTCAGCAGCGCAACCGCTCCGCCCAAGCTGTGTCCGAGCAGCACCAGTCGTTCCCGGTCAATTACTGCGAGTTCCCACACATAATCGATCACATGCCGGGTCTGCCGAATCAGGTCTTCCAATCCTTGCTGTCCGTAATCCCCGGTGCTCTCTCCGCAACCGCCGTAATCGAAACGGACCACAATCGACCCTCGCTCCGCCAGATAGCGAGCGGTTTGCACAAACAGCCGATCGACTCCGATCCGCGTTTGCCCCCTCTCTGCCCTCTCGGCCGCTTGCAGCAAGGCGTCTGCAGGGGCGTTAACAACACGATCCTCTGCAGGGGGATAATGGATGGTCGCCGCCAAATCGATCGTTCCGCTCCGGATGGTCACAACCTGTTCCAAGTCACATCCTCCTCCCAATACGAAAGCCCCCTTCCCGGCGGCACCACAACCGCGCGGATACGGAGGCTTCTGGTCGTCCAGTCAGCACCTGTTGATTTTCGGGAACCGTTTCGGTCCAAAGCCGGAAACGGGTGAAAAAATCAAATTCCGACTATACAACTTTGTTTTCTTTGTATTTGACTTACCGTTAGGTTACAACGGCTTTCCGGTTTTGTCAACAAAAAAATGGAGCGCGGGCCGCTCACCCCGGCCCATACATGATTTCCAACCGGTCCAGCGAAAGCACCTGACTCGACCAGGTAGGCCCTGACATCCAGCACCGCTGCACCCGCCCGATCACCGGTCGAACAAGCGGTGACTCCGCCCCCTTTCAGCATCCGCCGGTCGCTTTGCCACTCTTCTGCAGCATGTTCACGATGCTGAATACGGCCTGCTTCAGTTCCCCCAGCCGCATTACCACCTTAACGCCGGTTGGCAGTTTCGATCGTCCAGTGTGAAGCCGCTGTCCGATTCTCTGATTCGCTCCGGCCAGTCCCCGGCTTCCGCCGCATCTCCCGCACGATCGCCGGCAGCACGTGCCGCACATACGCCCAGAAGCGAATGAAAGACCGCCCCGTCGTCCGCACTTTATACGGAATCGGCACTTCCGCCAGGCGGTATCCCTGTCGCACGATGTTGATCGTCATCACTTGCGCGTAATTGTAGTCATGGATGATGTCCAGGGTAGCCAGCACCTGCCGCGAGAAGGCGCGGAAGCCTGTTTGGCCGTCGCTGATTTTTTTGCGCAGAAGCAGCACCTGCAACCAGGTGAAAAAAAAGTTCCCCAGCCGCCGGTGCAGCTTCATGCCGCGAATCGTCCCGGCAAACCGCGACGCCAGCACATAGTCGGCCTGTCCGGCGCGAATCGGCGCCACCACTTGCGGGATATAATCAGCCGGATATTCATCGTCCGCATCGATCATCACGGCAAAATCGGCCCCCAGCCGATAGGCCACCCGCAGCCCCTCGCGAACGGCCGCCCCCAATCCGCGGTTGGCGGGAAACGACAAAATATGATCCGCCCCCGCCGCCCGAGCCACCAGAGCGGTGCGGTCCGTCGAGCCGTCATCGACAACCAGCACCTCGACCCGCACCTGCGGATCGAACTCTCTCGGGACCTTGCGGATAACGGTCGCTATTGACTCTTCCTCATTAAAAGCCGGAATCACGACGATCAGTTTCTTCATGCTGTAACTCCCTCTTTGCAGTCTCTGTATCGCTCCAAGATTGGTCGGCGACATCCTGCGACCTGTCGGCAAGCGGATCGATCGCTTCCAGAAGCACAGGCCCGCGCGACTTGTCGGGATACGGAATTCCGAGCAAATAGCAGAGGGTCGGCGCCAGCGAAACGATGCTGCGCAGCTCTTTCACCTCAACTCCCCGCTTCATGCAAGGCCCGTGCAAAAGGAACGGCACAAACCGCTCGCCCTCATCGAGGTGACCGTGCCCGCCGATTCCGTTCCCCTGCCCGTGGTCGGCCATCACCGCCACGACCGTATCGTCGTGGAACCCCTCCTGTTCCATCCACCGGTAAAAATCCTCGATCAGCCGGTCAGTCTCCCTGATTTTCTCCAGATACTCGGGATACAGCACGCCGCGGCTGTGACCGGTCTGGTCGACCGCGATCAGCTGGATCACCATCAGATCCGGATTTTCGCGACGCATGATCTCTTTTGCCCGCGCCATGATCTTGTGGTCGACGATGTCGTTTTTTTCGACCGAGGTGAAGCTCTCCACATAGTCTCCGAACGCATCGATCAGGTGAGCGCAGCCGAACAGGATCCCTTTTCGCCCCTGCTGTTTCAGCTTGTCAAAAACGCTCTCGACGCGGACTCCCAGCTTCCACACCATGTTCGAGCGAATCCCGTGTTCGCGCGGGTAAGTCCCGGTGAACATGGAAGAAAAACAGACCACCGTTCGCGCCGGATAGACGGTCTCCATGCGGTCATAGTACACGCCCGTTGTTCGCAAATGGTGCAAAAAAGGCGCGTCCGCCTGCTCGAAACGCTCCTTGCGGCAGCCGTCGATCACGATCACCACCGCCCGTTTGGCAAGCGGCCGGGAAACTTCGGCATTGGACGTATAAGTCGGGTATTCTTGCGGTTTCCAGTTAAAAAGCAGCCTGTGAACGAGCCAACTGAAAACAGCCACCCCCGCTACGAATCCGGCATACGCTACCCAGTCAATTGGAGCGCCGGAAGCGGCTGTCCCGGCAAACAGACCACCGGTTCCGGCAACCGCTCCCCTGTCTGCGATCCCGGCACCCCAGTCTGTGTTCCCGGCACCCGTCTCCCTACCGGCGCTGCCGGCGGCTGCCAGCCCGTGATAACTCCAATCCAGGACCAGCAGCAGCAAAAACACCTTCGGCAATTGTTCAAACACGTTGCCGCTTGTGGAATCACTATTTCTCAAAAACAGCTTCCAAATTCGCGTGAAATTCCACCACGTGGTGCCGATCCGCAAATGGTAATACAACGTCCCCCAGAAAAACACGGTAAAAAACGTGTACAAACCGAACGCCCACAAGAGCAGCCTGCCGTTCCAATAGCCGTACATAGCGACAAATGAAATCAGGGGACCCAACAAAAACCAACGCATGTGCAGCGGAAAATCGAACACATAATAGACGAGAAACAGCGGAAGCGTCAGCAGCAGCGCCTCTCCCAGCCGCAGCCAGTCGACATCAAACCGGTTGGCAAGCAGAAAAACGGACAAGACGAATACCGGGGTAAACGTCTTGCCCTCATTCAGCACGTTCCAACAGCGGGCGGCGATGATCTCAAACCAGGAAGCCGATTTCACGATTCTTTCGCCACCTTTGCATTCGCATGCAGCGTCTCGGCTCCTGCTGTGGAATTCGCTTGCAGCGTCTCGGCGCCTTCCACGGAACCCGCTGGCCGCGTTCGGCCGCTCGTGGCGGAGCTTGCATCTTGTTTCTCCGTGTCGGCCTGCGGACGCCTCAGCAGCAGATACAACACCGCAAAATATCCGATGTACAGCAGCACTTCCTCCAACGAAGGCGACGAGGAGTAGCCGAACAAGGATTTCATGAAAAGGCCCACCTGTCCCGAAATGAGCGGATGTCTCCCGGTATCCCGCACATAGTGGTCATAATCGATCGGATGCTCCGGCATCAGCCAGGTGAGATCATACACATGCGGCAACACGCTGCCCACGATGTTCAGGTCCTGCAGCATCGAGAACGCCTGCACCAGCAGTCCCGCGGCGATCAGGACGATAAACGCTCCGGTAACCTGAAAGAACGTTTTCAGCGGAATCCGCATCGTGCCCTTGAAGAACAAATAGCTGACGACGGCCGCGATCAGAATCCCGCTGACCGCCCCCCAATTTTGCATCGCGGCGCCGATATTGCCGCCCGAAATCGCCGCAAAGAAAAATACGGTCTCCACCCCTTCCCGCAGCACCACCAGGAACGAGTGGATCACCATGCCCAGCACATTGCCGGCCGTGACGAATTGGTCGAGTTTCCCTTCCACTTTGCCTTTGATGTCCCGGCTCTGCTTCGCCATCCAGAACACCATCTGCGTCAGGAGCAGAGCGGATATGAACATGATCGCGATTTTCAGATACATTTCGCTGCCCATCGCGGCAAAGCCGGTCAGCACCACCTGGAACAAGAGCGCTGCACCGAAGCTGGCGGCCACGGCCAACACCGCCCCAAGCCAGACGTATTTTATGAATTCGGGACGTTGCACCCGTTTCAAGTAGGTCGTGATAATGCCGACGATCAGGAACGCTTCCAACGCCTCGCGAAACGTGATCAATAACGCTTGGATTTCCATGCCAATTCCCCCTTGCCCTGCCGAAGCTGATCATACAAAAGCGGTGCAGCTTCGTACAGGACAATTGTATGATAGGTCGGGTACAGCCAGGGATTCCCCCGAAACTCCCGCACTTCCCGGAACAGCCCCCGCACATCGCGGTCCATTCCGTCAAGCAGCGCGTTTGTCGCAAAAATTCGGGCAGGCGGCTTTTCATACTGCAAAATCTCCGTCCGGAAGTCTTCCCATTTTCGCAGCCGAATCACCGTATGGGCTGGCGTGACATAGTTGAGTACCCGCTGTTCTTCCCATGCAAAAATCAGGCTGTCATCCACCGGAACATTGGCGGCCACATAGCGGGCGAGCTGCATCATCGGCGATTCGGCCGCATGCGCCTCCCGCAGCAGCGGAACCGACACGCCGGTAACACCCGCCAGCCACACAACTCCCACCATCGTAAAAATGGCTCGCTGCAAGAAACGTTGTTGTGCGGCAAAAGCAGAAAACCGCCACATCCCCGCTGCCAACAAGTAAAGAATTGGCGGCAACAGCGGCAAAATATGCCGCGGCTTCTCCACGTTCTGGGCGAAAAACGCCCACAGCAAATACGGGACGATCCAGATGAACAGGAACGCGGCCTGTTTGCGTGTCAGCCGGAATTCCCCCTGATTCGCGGCCGGCCCCCTCAAGCGGAGCCGGCCGACCAGCCCTGCTATCCCCACGAATACCGAAATCGTCCCAATCCACCGCCATCCGAAAGCCCAGGACCAGGTTGCCGGATGCCCGTTTGCCGAATCGTTTTCCCACCAGACCGTGCCCACCCCGGCGGCTCCAATCTGCCGCAGGAAAAACAGTTTTGCCCGTTCTGCGAGCGAATCCCCGGCGTGATAGGCGCCTCCCCAATCGGAGAAATGGCCGCCGGTGAAGGAAAGCGCCAGCGTCAGAAAGGAGTCGATTCCGCCGGTCGAGTGCACCAAGGCGGCCAGCCAAACAAAACACGTCACCCCGACAGCTCCAGCGGAAATGACGGCACTGCGGACGCGCCATTTAACAGGGATTTCGCGTCGGCGCACCGCATAGAGGATGGCGTACAGCCAAAGCGCTGCCAGCGGCAGATAGGAAACTCGCACCCCCAGCAGCAACCCGAGTGCAACGCCCGCTGCAACAAGCTGACACCCCATCCCATCCGCCGCCCGCCAGGCACAATACGCTACCCACGCCGCAAAAAACGCGCCGAGCGAATCGGACATCGGCTGGATGCTCATGACAAGCGGCAGGGGCGCCAGGCTGTACAACCAAACCGCCAGGCGGGCGACTGGGGCCGGGCCCATCCGATGAAACAGCAACCACAGCGGGATGATCGTGAATCCCCCGGCAACGGCAGACAGTAAGGATAAAGCGAAAAACGGATTGTCCGGCCGCAGATCAAACAGATGCCCCAGCAGGATATACACCGGATAACCGGGAAAATGCGGCTGCATCCGCGATAGATCGTACTGGTTGAGCGCCAGCGCAAAATCGACGTCGTCCCAGCCGGTCGGATACGAGGCGATGAATAGTAGCCGCACTGCGACTGCCGCCGCAGTCAGCACCGTCAGATGAAGGAGCGGCCGCCAACTAAACTCTCTCTCCGTTGCCGGAACGTGGACGACCCGCCCCCAGTCGGACGATCCGCTCACCGCCGCATTTTCCTCCGGGTGTACACGACAATTCCGGCGATCACCAGCACGATCACCGCAATCGGCAGCCAGTTTCGAATCTCGGAAAAATCGGTTCCGGCTTGCTTGTTCCGGTTCTGCTCATTGCTGGGGTCGCTGCCTTCCTTGAAATGGCCGACCTCCAAACTTTTCAGCCCAAACCGATCCTGCAGCGATTTCAATATTTTCTCCTTGCTCGCTTTGAACGCGTTCGGGTCCGGCTGTTTGACGCCGACGCCAAACAGCCCCGGATTGCCCAGCGAATCGAGCGCTTTTTGAAACTCTTGCCGCAGCGTGCCATCCAACGCCGGATCTTTTTGCTTCACTTCCGGCGACAGCGCTTCATAGGTTGCATTCGCTTTCGCCATCAGCATTTTCGCCTGCTTGTAATTTTGAAAATCCTGCTCGATGCTCGCAAACCGCCGGGCGATGTTGAGCACCAGGATTTTTTGCATGGCAGACATCGCACCGTCCTTGTTCTTGGCCCGCAAATCTTCCAGCACCGTTGCTGCCGGTTCCGGCCCCATATGCATATCGAGCTCCTCCTTGACCGGCTCGAACGCGGCCTGTGCTCCGGCAAAATCGGGCGGCGACTGGTTCAGCTTCGCCGCCATTTTTTTATAGGCTTCCGCCACCGCTTCCTCGTTCGGATCCCCGTACGAATAGGCGTGGACCGTTGCTGGAAGCAGCGAGGCAGCCAATGTGAATACAGCCAACCCGCTGAGCAACCCCCGCACCCATTTCAACATTTGTAATCTGATCATGGCCATTACCCTCCTGCCGCTGACGGCTGTCCCTGTTGCACAAACGGGGTACCCGGATCATACGGATACCCTGTGCTTACTATTTTCCTGCGTTGGCGAGCTTATCCAGCGAAGGCTTGATTTCCTTGTAAAGAGCTTCCGCTTTCGCCTTGTCGTTCGCCTTCGCCGCTTTCACCAGTTCGTCTGCTTGTTGCAGCAAGGTCTTGGTCGCGGCTTCCCCGAGAATTTTCTTGGCGTCCGACTCGATCACCGAGATGAACAGGGCGCCTTCCAACGCGGTGACCGGGCCTTTGTCCTTGCCGAAATTCTCGAAGGATTCCTGATACTCGCTTTTCGCCACCAGGGCAAACGCACGCACGAACGATTTGTTGATTTCATCGCCCTTGATTTCTTTCGCGTCTGTCTGCAAGTCAAACTTCTTCTGGATGAATTCCGCGTCCTCTTTCGCCGATTTCACCAGATAGCCGTAGAGCGATTGGTAGAACGCCCACGCTTCCGCCTGTGCCGCTTTGGCGTCCTTGCCCTCCTTGACCGCTTTTTCGATCTTATATGCGTAGCCTTGCGCTCCGCCGGCCGCCAGATAGAACGCCTTCATCAGCGACTTGTCGATCACTTGCTTGGCCAGCGAAAAATCGAGCTTTTGCCCGCTGTCGACCGCTTTTTCCATGTCCTTGAAGGCGCCGTCGATCGTGCTTGCCAGCTGCGTCTGATACGCCTGGTCACGCTTTTCAACGGTGGTTTTCAACGCGCCGTAGAACGTTTCGGCCTCCTCGAATTCTTCCTTCGCTTCTTTCTTATCGGCGAAATGTTCCTCGATTTCCTTAAATTCGTGGCGCAAACTGAGGAAAAATGCTTTCAGCCCAAGCTTGTGCACCAATTCCTGCACCACGTCCGGTTTTAAACTGCCGTCCTTACCCGCCTTGATCGCATTGGAAATCTGCTGATCCAACTGCTCATTAAATTCGCTGTCGCGAGCCTGCACCAGCTTTTTCAGGTTGTCTGCATACAGCTTCGAGACTTTGTCGAAATCGACTTTTTCGCCCTTTTCCGCCTTTTCCAGTTCCTCGACCATCTCTTTGAACAATTTTACCTGGTCGGCGGGCGCCGCGTTTTGTTCCTTCGTCGCTTCCGCCTGCTGGTTCGCCTGGCCGGCCGGCTGGCTCGTTTGCTTTGCGCCGCATGCGGTCAGCGCAACTGAAGATGCAAGCACTGCGATTGCCCATTTTTTGTACGACACGTTTCTCTCCCCCTGATTATGCAGCCAGTTTGGAATCGTTCCAAACTAAATGATAATGATTCTCACTACCATTGATAGAATACATTGAAACCGCTAATCTGTAAAGAGGTTTTTTGCAAGAAAACATGTAAACAAAATCCAAACTTTGCCCGAATAGTATAGAAAGCGATGATGGGGACCATACAATGAAAGAAGGGGGGATTTTCCATGTTGGCCTACTTCTCATCCACCAAAATCCGGCTGCTGCTGGCAGGATTGCTGGTGTTTGCAGGGGGGATCGGCGTTGGGGCGGTCAGCTCCTATATCTCCAGCGATGACCAGGTCCCCGAATTGCTGCAGAAAGGGGACGCCGCATACGAGGCGCAAAAATGGGCGGAAGCGCTCGCATACTACCGCAAGGCAGTGGTCTTCAAACCGAACAGCAAAGAGATCAACCAGAAAATCAAACTGGCGGAAGAAAAATTGAATAGCGTGCAAATCGGAACCGCTTCCGGCAACGCATCTGCTCCGGCGGCGACCAACCAGCCGCCATCTGCCAACCAACCGTCTGCCGACCACCCGGCCGCCAATCAGCCGGCCCAAACCCAGTCGACCGATCAGACGCAGGCGGCCGATGCAAATGCGGAAAACACCGTTCCCAATTTGCTCGGCCTCAGCAAAAGTGACGCGGAAAATCTGCTGCTATCCAAACACATGCGATACAGATATTCTATCGTGGCGTCCGATGCACAATCCGGAACGGTCTTCAAGCAAGAACCGGCACCAGGCCAGCCGTATACGGCCGGGCAACGAGTGGTTTTTTATGTGAGTCAGTGAAACCGGTCAAAGATGAGCTAATAGTAGCTCGGAATTAGAGAGATGAATCCGAGTCTGGACAAGGGGTGAATGGGTCAAAAATTGTCTATTTTGTTAACCTTGGAAAGCCATTTTCAAAAAATGGGCATGCCAAATAACCCGACAATATCGGGTTTTTAAAAAATATGGAAAAGGCCTGTGACTATGCAGCTAATTGGCTTGCAAACCATTCGTCCAGTGAAGGAAGGTTCGCTTTTCTTGCTTCTTCCAACCATGCGTCGGCATGTTGGCACATGGCAATCAAGTAGACTCGAATGTTCCAGTG
>NZ_AQXL01000091.1 GCF_000376225.1 Effusibacillus pohliae DSM 22757 | reverse complement strand
ATTGTCGTTACGATACGGATCATGATACGACAATCATCCGAAGAATCCTCCGACATTGAACATGACAAAAAACCGCTCACTCGCCGCCAAATAGCGTGAGCGGTAACAATGTTTCAGGGAGTGAAGGGACCGGCCACAGATGTGGACGTGCTCTCCTTTCCACCTGGCGGCCCCACACACCTTGAGTACAGTTGCTATGAAATGATGGTCATGCCTCAACTGATGTGTACAATTCGGAAAGCGGAAGAACAAGGCTATGACGCGGCTATAATTGGATGTTTTTATGACCCGGCGTTGCGGGCAGCTAGAGAATTAGCAAAACGTATGGTCGTTACTGCTCCGGCCGAAGCTTGTCTTCGATTGGCGGCGACACTAGGGGATACATTTTCAATTATTGTTGGCCGGCATAAGTGGGTTCCGGAGATGCGAGAAAATGTCCGTAAATATGGTTATGGTGATAAGTTGGCATCGTTTAAGGTTTTGGAAATGGGAGTACACGATTTTCAAAAGAAGCATGAAGAGACAAAAAGGAGGATTTTGGAAGCATCGGAAGAGGCGGTACGAAAAGACGGTGCTGAAGTACTGGTTTTGGGTTGCACTATCGAGTTCGGGTTTTATCAGGAAGTGCAGCGCAATGTCGGGGTGCCGGTTCTGGATGCTAGTGTTGTGCCTTTGAAATATGCGGAATATTTGGTGGAACTTCGGGATCGGTTTGGGTGGTCTCATAGTAAATATTCCAGCTATGAGAGTCCGCCGGAAGAAGAAGTATCTGAATGGTCTCTGTTTGGGGGAAAAAACTTTTCATGAAAATAGGGGGATTCGCTCATGTCAGTGGCACAAAATGAGATTTTTCGGTCTCAAAAAAAGTTGGTACAAGTCGGGGAACTGTTTCACAATATGCCGGTGACCGGAGCACATTGGAAAGCGGGCTTGTCTCTCTTTTTCTCGTTTGTAATTGAAGCCTGGGAGATGATGATCATCATTCTCGCCAGTGGTTCTATTGGGACAGAATTCAAGCTGGACGGAGCACAAATCGGTTCTTTAATTGGATCCATTTTTCTTGGGATGATTCCCGGCTGTCTGGTCTGGGGGAAACTCGTTGATAAATTTGGCCGGAAAAAGTCTGTCATCTATAGCCTTATCCTGTATGGAATCATCTCGATGATCAGTGCGTTCTCCGTGAGCTACGATATGCTTTGGTGGATGAGATTCCTTTCCGGGATCGCCCTTTCAGGATTGATGGTGGCAACGTTTCCTTACTTTGAGGAACTGTTGCCGGTCAAGGTGCGAGGAAAAGCAACGGTGTATCTGGCTTCCGGTTGGCCGGTCGGATTCCTGATTGCCATCGGTGTGACCTATTTCTTCATGGATCTTGGCTGGCGATGGATACTTGGGGTCAGTTCTCTAGCAGGGCTTTGGTTTTTGGTTGTATCTTCACTTGTTCCGGAATCTCCCTATTGGCTTGCTGGGAAAGGTCGTCAAGGTGAAGCAAAAGAAGTGATTGGAAAGCTTTCGGAAGGAAAGCTAGGCAATGAATTGGAGAACGTCGAGCTTGTTGTGGAAGATGTGAAAGAGGGTTCTTTCGTCGAAATTTTCAAGGGGAGTTACTTGCGGCCGACAGTATTACAAACTGTGATTAATTTTTGCTTCTCCTGGGGATACTGGGCGCTTTCCTCGTGGATGCCGGCGCTTCTGGCGAAAAAGGGGCTGAGTGCACCACAAGGTTTAGGATTTATGGCAATTTCCGCCCTATTTATGTTCCCCGGTTATATGACTGCTTCTTACTTGACTGCAAAATTGGGTCGTAAGAAGGTGATGTTCTCATTCGTGCTGTTAGCTGCCATTGGCGGATTTGGTTTTGCATCTTCGAATTCCTTGGCAGAGATGTATATCTGGAACTTTGTTTTGTCCTTCTTCAGTCTGGGGGCTTGGGGGGTATGGGATACCTGGATGGGGGAACTGTATCCTACTGAAATTCGAGGAGTGAGTTATTCTTGGGGAGTAACGGCTCAACGGGTGGCCAACGCGATTGCACCAAGCGTGATCGGGGCTATGTTGGCGGCTAACACTAGCTTTTTGGTTACGGTCTCCTTTATTTCGGCGTTCCTGGTAGTGACGTTCATTGCCACCCTGTTTTTGCGGGAGATGGAAGGAGAGATTTTGCACTAAAAAATTGCGGAAGCACAACATTGGCTTCTCTCGTAGGGGAAACTTGTTGTTGGAGATGAAGAACACCTGCGTGTTACCGAAAGAGCACTGGTTCAGGAAGCGGACGCTTTTGAGCAGTGCTTTTTTCCATTTTCCAAAAGGGGGGCATAAATGAATGTGTTAAGAAGTTCGATGTGATGGGCCCGGGCGGGAAAGCGCGGGTGTATCTGGACCGGAAAAGCCAGGAAGTGGGCACGGCGCAAAGAACATGCCACAACCCGGGTTCGACAGTAAATATCTAGAAGTAGGCACCCTTTTGGGGACTGTGGATAACTCAATGTGTTTATTGAACAATGCCACCGTTACTTTTTCAAGAGTTGGTACAGAATATTATACCCAGTGGCAAACTCCATGACGAAATAATGAAATTGCTTGAAAGAAACCGGAACATATTGCGGCACAGGAGTTCGAGTGAGCGGCCTGCCAGAACCAAGCAATGACAAGCCCCCCTGCGTCTGCAGGGGGGCCTTGTCGCCAACGAGCGGATGGAAGTTTGCGACCACCGGAGTGTTCAAGCCATCCACTGCCTGATCGCAGGGATCCGGTGGATGACGAGTCGATCCAGGAGCAACACAAGCAACAGGGAAACGCCTACCAACGGAAACACGAGGCCAAGCACGACGACTATGACGGCCACGCCCTTGAGCAGTTTAAAGTTGCTGGGAAGCGGCGGAGATCCCAACTGGCCGGTGGGTTTTCTTTTCCACCACAGCACGATCCCGCTGACCGAAATTAGGATGAGTCCGATACAGACGAGCAGGCAGGCGATCTGATTCACCAAACCAAAATATTGTCCCTGATGCAAGGCGACCCCGATCGAAATGAGTTTTGCCAAAATCCCGTAATCCTTAAACCGCAAATCGGCCAACACGTTTCCGCTGTATTGGTCGATGTGCAAAGTCGCTTGGTCCTGGGGCCTGCCAGTTGATACAAAAACCGTGTACACTCCTTTCGGACCTTTCGGGAAACTGATATCATATCCCGGATGCACCTGCCGGGCGGCTGCAATCTCCATCACTTTTTCAACGGAAATCGGCTGTACCGGTGTAACACCGGATGCTTTTTCTGCCGAACTGGGAACGGGCAGATTTTCCGCGGCCCAAGGAACGTTTCCCACCTCTTTTGTGGGAATCGTCGATTCCGGCTTCGGATCCCAAGGAAACAAGTGGGCTGGGTACCCGGTGTGGGTGGCAGTGGCAACGCTTTTAATCATTTCTCCCCACAGTCCGGACCAGGGCAAACCGGTCAGAATCAGGAACGCGACGAACAGGGACAGCCAAAAAGCGGGTACGGCGTGCAAGTCTCGCCAGAAGATCCGTTTTCCCTTGTTCAAACGGGGAACCAGGGTGCCTAACAGGGACTTGCGACCACGGGGCCACCACAGATAGATCCCCGTGATCAGCAGGATCATTCCCCAACAGGCGGCCAGTTCAATCAGTCGGTCGCCGATGGTTCCAATCATCAGTTTGCCATGCAGTTTCCTGATTTGCCCCATGATACGGTCATCGTCCCGGATTTCCCCGAGAATTTTTCCGTTGTAAGGATTTACATACACAGTGGCCGGTTGCTTGTTGTGGATGACCCCCACTTCCGCGGACCGGTCCGCTTCGATCGGCGGCTTGTATTTGGTAACGACCGCATCAGGATAGGCTTTTTTCACCACTTCGATTTGCGCGGATGGCGACAATTTCGATGGATCGGTTTCCTGAACGTAATAATAATCCTTATACATCCATGATTCAAATTGCGGTTTAAACAGGTAGATGCCGCCGGTGACAGCCAGCAGGATGAGAAATGGCGCGAACACGATTCCGGCATAAAAATGCCAGCGCCAGATCGCTGCGTACAACGGTTTGCTTCTTGCCGCGTCTTGCTGTTCGATCGCTTGCGCAGTCATGTTTGTGCTCCCCCTTTTGATTTCGATGTGTTACGAAACGCCTCGTTTTATCACACTTGTCCACTCGCTACAGCCACTCCCTCCTTTGTCTCGACAATCAGTATAAATCCCGACAGAAACGGCTCGTAGCCCCGAAAGGGCTATTGATTTGTGAAAAGAAATTGACAACAGCTGTGAAAGATTCATGATTCTGTCACGTAAATAGTCAGATCGGGCTATTTTGGGGGGAACGTGCAGGAACTAGACTTGAAAGTGAGAGAAAAGGGGTGAGCGAATGAATTGTAAAAAAAGTGTGTTTCTCCTGACTGTCGTGCCTTCAATCGTATTGTTGACCGCTTGCGCTTCGCAAGGGAACACGGGGCATCACAATGATCATCAGACGGGCATGGATGTGCCCCAGAAGCTAACGATTGAATTTTCCACCGATCCGAATCCGGTTGTGGTCAACCAAGCGGCCCGGTTGATCGAACACGTTTCGCAAAACGGGCAACCGATTGCGGATGCCACTATCGAAATGGAAATCTGGCGGGAGGGGGATTCCCAACATGAAAAGGTGAAGGCGGCCGCCGATCAAAACGGAGCCTATGTGGTGCAAAAAACATTTGGACAAGCGGGGCATTACCACGTGACACTGCACACGACGGCCCGCGGCGTCCATCAGATGCCAACGAAGGATTTTCAGGTCGAATCGGCTAGATAACCAGCGAACGGTATGGAAAGAGGTGTACAGGATGGGTGTTTGCCGGGAAGTCCTCTCTGTTTTTTTATTGATCGCTGGGGTCGGTGGCCTAGCAGGGTGCACTCCCCCCTCTTGCACACCTTCCGCCACCACCCAGACGGATTTGTTCCACACCTACAGGCAAAATTGTGCAGGTTGCCACGGTGACCAGATGCAAGGAATCAGCGGCCCTGCACTACGGCAGATCGGCAACCGCCTGATACCCGCCCAGATCGAAACTGTGATTCGTCGAGGCGCTCCGGGTATGCCGCCATTTGAGAAACGGTTGGATCAAAAACAAATCAGGCTGTTGGTCGACTATCTTGCAAGTCAAAAGTAACCTCACGGGGGTGGTTCATGTGAATTGGAAAATCGGAGTCGGATTGCTGGCAGTTGGTTTTGCTTTCATGTCGGCCGGCTGCTCATCGTCATCCAATCAGCAGCAGCAAGCGCCTGTTGTTGATACCGGTGCTAAGGGCTATCAAATCTTTCAAGTGAACTGTGCGGGGTGCCACGGAAATCAATTGCAAGGCGTGGCGGGACCGAGTTTGAGCAAGATTGGCGCCAAACTTTCAAAAGAACAGATCGAAAGCCGGATCCTGAATGGCGGAGGGGGCATGCCTCCATTTAAACAACGACTGGATCAACAGGAGCTTGCCGAATTGGTAGACTGGTTAGCAAAACAAAAATAGGGGGCTGCCATCCGTGCACATATGGATTCAAAAGAACGGGTTGCGAGTGGTGATCGTTTTCCTCGCTCTGGCTGTTGTTTTGGGAATCGGCTACTGGTTCTGGTGGGGTGCGACCCGTCTCCCTGTCATCAGTCGAGCACCCGATTTTACATTGCAAAACGTGGACGGTCAGCCGGTCAAATTTAGTGATTTGGGCGGGAAAGTTCGGCTGGTCGAATTTTTCTACGCGAACTGTCCGGACATCTGCCCGACTACAACCGCCAACATGGTGAAAATTCAGGACCAACTCAAACAGAAAAATCTGTTTGGCAAGGATGTCGTGTTCGTATCGATCACGTTTGATCCGGAACGGGATTCTCCCGCCGTGTTGAAGAACTATGCAAAAAATCTGAAAATTGACCCGTCCGGTTGGAAACTGTTACGGGGAACTGAGGAGGCCACCAAGAAGGTAGCGAACGATTTCGGCGTCTTTGTGGAAAAGGAGCCGGATGGTTCGGTCACTCACACCACCCAATTTTTCCTGGTCGATCGGAACAACAACGTCCGGGGAAAGTATCAGATGGGCGATCAGATGCCGACCAACAAAGTGCTGGATAACATTCTGCAGCTCGTGCGCGAATAAGGGAGAATCGAAAAATCGAACAAGAGAAAGG
The DNA here is from genome assembly GCF_000376225.1 of Effusibacillus pohliae DSM 22757. Taxonomy (NCBI): domain Bacteria; kingdom Bacillati; phylum Bacillota; class Bacilli; order Caryophanales; family Alicyclobacillaceae; genus Effusibacillus; species Effusibacillus pohliae. Next base: position 11,253 of record NZ_AQXL01000091.1, on the reverse strand, counting down.
ATGGAGAAATTGGAGTTTATTTCCCGCGATTCGCCATACTATGCGATGCAAAGCGCAAACATTGGTCGAATTCCCGCATAGAGGTCGCGATTTTTCCGTCTAGACAAAACAGTCGAACAAGTCGTAAAATATGTTTGTCAAGAACGTGAGCGTGTTACCGAAAGGGCACTAGCTCAGGAAGCGGACGCTTCTGAGCGGTGCCTTTTTCCATTTTCCAAAGGGGGGGCAAAAATGAACGTGTTGGCCTTTTTGCAAAGGATCGGGCGAGCGCTGCTGATCCGATTGCCATCATGCCGGCTGCCGCGATTTTGCTACGAATCGGCGCCCTGGAGTTTCAAAATCCGTTTCTGGTCCATGTGGCGAAGGTATTCCTGGCGGGGGGCAGCGCGATCTTTGACAACCTGCCGCTGCTGTTCGCGGTCGGAGTGGCGGTGGGCATCTCCGGCGGTGAGGGCGTGGCCGGTCTGGCGGCTGTCATCGGCTATCTGGTGCTGACGAACGTGTTAAAGACGTTCGATGTGATGGGGCCGGACGGAAAACCGCAGGTGCATCTCGATATGGGCGTGCTGGGCGGTATCCTGACCGGGTTGATCGCCGTCTATCTGTTCAAGCGGTACAAAGACATCCAATTGCCGAAAGCGCTCGGCTTTTTTGGCGGTAGACGGTTTGTGCCGATCGTCACTTCGCTGGCGATGGTGGTAACAGGTATCATTTTGGGATTCATCTGGCTGCCGGTGCAAAACTCGATCCAGGCGCTCGGCATGTGGATCGTGTCGGCCGGCGGTTTCGGCATGTTTTTGTATGGCCTCCTCAACCGGCTGCTGATTCCCACCGGCCTGCACCATATCATCAACAGCATCGCCTGGTTCCAGATCGGCGATTTCACCGGTGCGGCCGGCAAAGTGGTGCATGGCGACCTGTCGCGGTTTTTTGCCGGGGATAAAACGGCGGGCATGTTTATGACCGGTTTCTTCCCGGTGATGATGTTCGGTCTGCCAGCGGCCTGTTTTGCCATGATGAAGGAAGCGGAGCCGCAAAACAGGCAGGTGGTCGCGTCGGTCATGGTCAGCGCCGCTTTGACCAGTTTTCTGACGGGGATTACCGAGCCGATCGAGTTTTCGTTCATGTTTGTGGCGCCCGTGCTGTTTGCGATTCATGCGATTCTCACCGGGCTGGCGATGGCTCTGACGTACGCGATGGGGATCAAGCTGGGATTTGGCTTTTCCGCCGGACTGATCGATTATCTCATCAACTGGAACCTGTCCACCAAACCGCTCTTGATGATTCCGGTCGGCATCGTCTATTTTCTCGTGTATTACTTCGGCTTCCGCCTGGCGATCCGCTGGCTGGATCTGAAAACACCGGGACGTGAGGACGACAGTGCGGAACAGCAGCAGGCGATCGTCACACCGCAACAGTCCGGCATCCGGCAGCGGGCAGAACAGATTTTGCCGCTGATCGGCGGAGCGGCCAACATCGTCAGCCTGGACGCCTGCATCACCCGGTTGCGGCTGGTGTTCAAAGACGAAAGCGCGGTCAACGAAGCGGAATTAAAAAATTGGGTGCGGCCGGAATCATGCGGCTTGGCAAAGGCAATGTGCAAATCGTGTTCGGCACCGAGTCGGAACTGATCAAAGAAGAGATGAAAAAACTAATGCCCGCCTGAGTGAAGGGGGAGCAGTGTCCCCCTTCATGATTCTGAAACCAGCATGGAGGAAACGCGATGTTTTTCAAAAAGAGAATTCACGTGATGAATCCGTTTCAGGGAGAAAAAATGCGGGTCGGACGTCTGGCTGATCAAAGACGGCAGGAAGATCAACGCGAAAAGCCTCGTCAGCATCATGAGCCTCGGGGTGCGAAGCGGCGAGCAGGTGACGCTCGAGGTGGAACCGACCGACCCGGAGACGCTCGACCGGTTGGCTGCTCTGCTGGAATCGATGCGCGAGTAGGCCGCCATGCAGTGGCCCCATGCCGGGGCGTTCAGCGGCGGAAGGACGCAGAGTGAGATTGCGCCGCCGTGCAGTTGCAGCGGGGGGATAACAGTGTTGCAACGAAAAATCGTCCTTGTGCTGTCCCACAACGTGGTGATGGCAAAGCTCTCGTCGGGAAAAAATTCGATCGTGTTCGGAAAAGGCATCGGCCGTCGTGCTTGTGGCCAGACGGGGAATCGTTGTAAAGAACGAAGCGTACGGATATGCAGCAAAATATGCGGATGACAGGTTCACCCCGCTGCAAAATCCGGTGCCGATGGAGAACAATACGATTTTCGATTTGGCATCGGTCAGCAAGCTTTTTACCTCCACCGCCGCGATACAACTGTATGACAAAAAGTTGTTCAAGCTGGACGATCCGGTAGCGAAGTATATTCCTGAATTCACGGCAAACGGCGTGTACACCGATTTTAATTTCATCACGCTGGGAGCGTTGGTTGAGAGGGTGTCCCGCAACCTGAATCATGCCCTTGACACTTCCTATTGGGAAACACAAGGGCTGAAAAGTTTGCTTGTACGTTATCTGGAACTCCGTCAACCTTTCGGAACCGCCTAGTGCGGACCTGCATGCCAGGTGGTGTGAGAGGACGGGGGGTTAGCCGCCCCCTCCTAGTCGATTATCGATGAGGTGAAATCATTCTCCGTCGATAGGTGTAATTTCAAGCCTTTATGTCTGAAACGAAGTGGGGGGTCATGTCTCGGGAAATTTTTTTCATAGGTGAAACCAAGTCGGATTTTTGACGTGATTATTTTTAGAAAGGTGGAAAATAAGGTTCGCGGCTTCCTCGATACGAATGATGCAGAACCTCTTCAGTTGGCGGCTACCCACAATACGCCGAGTCCAAGGTTTGCAGTACCAAAGCCTTGGTCATTCGCTCATCGGTATGCCAGCGGACACGCTTTCGTGTGCAAAGATCCATGATACTGACTAGGTATAACCAGCCTTCATATCTTCGGTGCATGAACTCTCGCTTGTCGGACTATTTGTCCACTTGTAACAACCGCGCCAGTCTCACCGGCCTCTTGCGCTATCGGCATGCCCTGTTCTTGAATCATTTTGGAATGAATATTTTATTTTTTTTATTGATGTCGTACAATACAAGTTGTTCGACATCATTCTTTACGTTTCGATAAGATTAGACATATTATACTACCTATTTGACCAATATACAATAAACAAATCCATTGAGCTATTTGCGATGCACCCTTTTTTGATCCGTGGTTACAGAAATCCCACGCGAATCCCCCACGGTATGAATCGTGGGATGAAGCGCATTGTGGTATAATCAAATCAAAGTGCACTTTGAAAACTAACATATGGGGTTGCGACGGGAAACGCTCGGTCGCGTAAAATGTTCAAGCACAATCCGCCAAGTCGTGGCCGAAACGCGAAAACCAAGCAGTAGGCCATCGGACTGAATCCAACCCAGAACCATGGGACACACGGGGATCGCTTGGTGCCATACCTCTCAATTCTTGTTCCGTCTGGGTGCTGGAGACTGCAATTCGCTCTATTGAATCTCAAAATTGTCTCCTCCATTTCTATCTATAGGATTTCCTTTAAGCCGTCCTCAACAAAATCGGGTGCTGCTTTTTTGATTTGTTCGACCGTATGTAGATAACGTTGGGTGGTCGTAATCTGAGCATGCCCGAGAGTCTCCTGAACTTGCTGCAATGAAGCTCCATGCAGGAGAGCTAACGTAGCACTGGTATGCCGTAACCAATGAGGAGTTACCCTCTTCTTCAATTTACTTTGTTCACGGGCTTTCTGAATAATGCGCTCGACTTGTCTTATTGTTAAGGGGAAAAGTTTTTGATTTTGATCTCTGTTTTTTTGTTTCATAAATTCACAAAACTTGTCCCATAATGTTTGTGGCACTTTTACTTCTCTCTGTTTTCCTCCCTTTCCCTCCACCGTTAGCCAGATCGATGTTTCTGCAGGATCGGTGTGAAAATCTCCCCATTTAATTGAGATCAACTCTGATACTCGTAATCCCAATAAGACAAGAGTTAGACCAATCAGATAATCACGGACTCCCTGCTTTCTCAGTTGTTGCAACAGTTGAGAAACCTCTCGTTTGGTGAGATAGTGATTTTTGCTATTTACCGGGACGGTGGGTGTCTGCAATGAGGTTGTAGGATTATGAGAAAAAATGCCAATATTGCAATCACTTCCCCATTTATACAGGGAGCGCAATGGAGCAATGAGACTTGCTACTGTGGCAGGAGCCAGAGCCTTGCCGCTCTTACTGAAGGTCCCGTGCTCCAGAGCAAGCTTATACGTTTCAAACTCCCGCCATGTGACTTCACGTAAGGGTTTGTAGGAAGTATATTGGCGAAATTGTTCAATTGCTCGTCTATAGTTCCGACGAGTGTACTGAGAGCGATGGCATGTTGCCAAGAACATATTAATAATTTGTTCATCTGAAAATTCACGGATGGCCTCACTGTAATTTGAGATCTGATTAGCCGTTGTTTCCAGCACTGCTTCTTCCCCCTTTATGTCGAACAACTTGTATTGTACGAACTCCATTTTATTCATCTTCTTTGGCAGGTGAAATAGAACAGCACAAAAAGAGATTCAAGTAAAAATTCATTTAAGAACACGTAAGGGGGAAAAGGGTAAGGGTGTTTGAACAGGAGAATTTGAGACAACTGAGAAAGGAGATAGAGACGATACGCGAAAAACTTCATGAAGAGTTTCAAAACGGGAAGTCATTTGCCCATTCTGATATATATCATTTAAGTATTATGCTGGATAATCTAATTGTCAAATATCAAATGTGTATATACTTAAAGAATAGTAAAAGTTCGGCCGATGAGGTGCAGACATGAATGGGGATCGATGGAGTACCATTGAACTATTCCCCCTATATCAGAGAATTGTTCCATTAACCGAACCTCAAACAAACTTTGCATTTGAAGCATTGATTCGAGGGAGGACTCGCTCAGGAAAGTGTCTTCTACCTTCTGCATTATTTGATCAATCAGAAGAACAGCAGATATTATTGGATTTTAAAGCAAGGGATATTGCGATTAAGAAAGCCCGAGCGATCATTCAAAATGCTCTGTTGTTTCTCAATTGTCATCCTCGCGCATTACAAACAGGGGCTATTTTTGAAGATATAACGAAGCTTGAACTTCCGCTTCAACAGTTAGTATTGGAAATTACAGAACAGACTCACATCGATGATCTTAAGTCTTTAAAAAGGGAATTGTCTGTGTTACGTAAACATGGAGTGAAGATTGCACTTGATGACTTTGGAACGGGATTTTCGAATTTTTGGTTGGTAGAAGCATTGCAGCCTGAATTTATAAAGCTGGATCGGTCCATCATTGTTTCACTGGAAACATCCAAACAGGCCCGCAGGGTAATCGCGGGTTTGGTGGCGTTTGCCGAGAAAGTGAAAACCCAGCTTATCGCGGAAGGGGTCGAAAGAGAGAAACAAAGAGTGATTTTAGTTGAACTCGGTATTCCATATGGTCAGGGATTCCTTCTTGGCCATCCATTTGCACTTTCAAAAGGCACAATCTTATAGCTGGTTTCAAGAAAATATTAAAAATTCAATTTATACAAACAGTATATGCCTGGAATTATTCAAATTCATTAAAATTGGGTGACGTTATGGATTTTAAACTTAAGGTTAGGGATATATTGGACGGTTTGACTATAATTCATGTTGAAGGGGAAGTAGATATTGGAACGGTAAATCAATTATTAGCTGAAATTGATGGGATCAAGCAACAAACCGTAGTACTAGATTTCAATAAAGTTACATTTATCGATTCAACAGGAATTGGGCTTTTAGTTCGAAAAATCATGGAGTTTCGGGAAGAGGGACGTAATCTTAAACTCCGATCCTTACCGGACATAATATATGAAATTTTAGATGAAATGGGAATATTTGAGGCGTTGGGTGATTTGGAGGAAGGTAATGCTCATGAGAACAAATGAACTTCAATATCAATTTGAAAAATATATGTTTACAGTCGAAAGTGCTAAAGAGGAAGTTCAAGCAGCGCAATTTATACAGCAAATGCTTTTACACGATGATGTACCGTACTGTGACGCTCTTTCCTGTGTCGGAGTTTCGATTCCCTCCTTTCATCTGAGTGGAGATTATTACGATTTTATACATGACGAACGAAACGGCCGATATTGGGTGTTCATTGGTGATGTAATGGGCAAGGGAATACCTGCATTTCTTCTGATGGTCTTGTTACGTTCAACGGTCAGATGTTTAACACGTACTTGTGCTAGTCCTGGAAAACTGGTGTTTGAACTGAACAACTCGCTTCACAAGGATCTGACACGTTTACGGGCGTTTGCTTCCTTGTTTTGTGGAATGTTTGATACTAACTCGGCCGAGTTTCTATATACATCTGCTGGACATCCAAGTCCCATCCTAATGAGAAAGAACCGAGATTTTCCTGAACGACTTGAAGGGAAAGGCACTGTAATCGGAATTTTGAGAAATCGTGAGTATAAGGATTATTCTATTTTACTGTCAAAAGGTGACTTAATAGTCGGGTGTACCGACGGGATTTTTGAAGCGATGGATACATATAGGCAGCAGTATGGTTACGACCGTTTGATGCAAGTGATTTCGAAAAACAAAGACCAAACCATGGATGATCTGATTCAATCGATCACCAGCGACGTAAAGCAGTACTCTCAAGATTTTAAACGAGATGATGTCACAGTCATAGCGATCCGCTGCGAGAAAGGAGAAGTTAACTGTTGTTCGGAGTAATTGTCAGTCGTGGAAAAACTGTGGAGAAAGCAGTTCGACGGGCGGCGAGGCAACTACAAGTATCCAAAGAAGAAATCGAATTCGAAGTGATCGATCAAGGGCGGCGAGGTCTTTTCTTTCATAGACCGGTTGTCATTCAAGCGACTGTAAAGAGAAAGTCAGAAATCGCAACTGATATCAATAAGCAATTTACTGAAATTGCTGTTTCAGATGTAAGGCCACAAAAGAAAGGGAAGGAAACAGAAATGTGGTTACAGATGCCTTCGCCAGGCACGCTGTTAGAGACAGTCTCTAATTCGAAGAAGGAGCTTTCAATTGAAGCTCCAGAAGGAACAGCTTGGGTTAAAGATGGCAAGATTTTCTGCAAAAACGGGGAATACCATTATCCTCTGCTAACCATTTGCGAGGGTGCTACAGTCTTAATCAATGGACAACCTGCTAGAGGAACTGTCATTGTAACAGAAGAAGATCAAATTGATGTCCGATTAGAAGAAGAGGTAGTCGATTCTACGTTAAAATTAACTGTTTCCGATGATAAGATGCACGTTCTATTGGAGTTTGTTCCAGGTTATTACATAATTAGAGAGCTTAAAGATTTACCGCCGAGTCGAGAACTTGTACTTGAAGTGGTTGAAACAAAAATCGCAAAAAATGATTTTACAGAATTCTATATTTTAGATAAACTTAAAGAAATTGGAGTTCGATTTGGGATCGATTATGATGAGATCGAACGTGTCTGCCAGTCACAGGAACCTGTTACCACGGTAATAGCGAAAGGAATTGAGCCAGTTCCGGGAGAGGACGGCGGATTTGAGCTGTTTCATGAGAAGCTCAAAAAACAGAAAGACCAATTGATTCTCTCTGAAAGTATCGATTGGAAAGAGCGTTTCAGTTTGCCAAGTATTGGAGCGGGAGAAATCATAGGGCGCCCGACTCCAGCTAAACCTGGGACCAGCGGGTGGAACGTGTTTGGGGAAACGGTGCCTGTCCCTCAGGTAAAGGAGCTTACGGTAATAGCCGGTGAAGGTACAACCGTTTATGGACTGGACCGAAAGATAGTGGCTACCAGGTCGGGTCGCATCAAGATTGACCGGCGTTCCAATAATACACTGTGTTTCAGCATTCTTCCTCAATTCATACACCGTGGGAACGTAAACATGGATTCAGGGAACATCCGTTTCCGCGGGGATGTGTATATTCTTGGCGATGTGGAGGAAGGGATGTACGTAGAAGCGGGCGGCAACCTCTATATTATGGGAAGTGTTTCAAATGCTACGGTAAAAACAGGCGGGGATGCGAAAATCAATGGTTCCGCGGTTGGTTCGACAATCATCTGCGGGTATTCCAACTTGTTTTGGGACGACATGCTTCCTAAATTTAAAGAAATACGTGACGATCTAGTAAAATTAATTGTGGTTGTTAAACAATTGGGAACCAACCGTGCTTTCACAAAATCAGACATCGGAAAAAAGGGTTTGCAACCGTTGTTAAAGCTGCTAACCGAAATCAAATTTAAGAAGCTGCCAGTTCTGATTCGGGAAGTGGGTACTGTTATCAAGGACGAGAAGGATAGTTTTGATGAGGATACTTTCCAAGTGGTCGATTTTCTCGAAAAGTCATTTCTGTATTTTCATCCGCTTATCAAGACATTGGATCAACTCGATTCTGTAGTGAAGTACATGGAAAATGTAATTTCTGCAGTCGAATTTGATTCCAACAAAAAAATGAATATCCAGGTGCAAAGCCTAACCAACAGTTCCATCAAATCGGCTTGGGATGTTGTGGTTGAGCGATTTTGCTATGGATCGGACATTTATTGCAAAGGAAGTATGAAAGCAGAAACATTGCGTGGAGGAAAGGTACAGGCAGGGAACAGCGTTGTAGCCAGTGAGATTGGTTCAAAAGGAGGAAGTTTGACAGAGGTTTGGGTTAAAAGCGCAGAAGGATTTATAAAAACGGAACGCGTGTATCCGGATACCGTCGTGAAAATATCGACAGTTTCTAAAAAGTTTATTGAAGAGACAGGTCCTTTGCACGTAAGACTAAACCGGGAATATGAACTTATCTATAGTGGGGTGTAAATGTGTTGGGTATCCAAACAAATTGGGAAAATGATGTGTTCAACATTCAATTGAACGGCGCCTTGGACATTTCGGGGGTTGACGTTTTCGAGGAAACCATTGCGGCGATGGATCTGACGTCTGTAACGATGGTGTGTGTGGACATGAAGAATGTGGTGTTTATCGATTCCACAGGAATCGGATCATTGTTAAACTTAATACGCACGTTAAAAGAACAAGAAACAGAATATAAATTTATAAATATAAATGAAGAAATACAGGAAATTTTCTTGATTATTGGACTGGAGGATTTGCTGGCTAGTCGATAAAGAAGGAATTTTGATAGAAATGTCAAACCATATATATGTCGGGTAATCCCCGAACGATAAAGGCAAACTCTGGGAAACCGGGGGACGCAAAGCTATAGGGGCTACGGCGGGTGAATACCTGCTATGTCAGCCAGCTACCGAAAGGAGGGGAAAGCGATGAAGAAGGCTTCTGCTTTCGTAACGCTCGCAGCACTTACTGCAATGGCACTTGCAACGATCATTAACAAACCATGGTTCTAAGTGTCGGAAGAAAGAACTGGGCGGAGCTTCTCCTCCCGGTTCTTTCTTTAGTACTAACTGAAGGCGAGTGGTTTCCATGATTTATTTTGTCATTGCTGGAATTGGCTTGGCGTTGCTTTTCAAAAGAAACCCTGTTTCGATTGTTTTCAATATCAGATTCAAAGTTCCATATGTTATGATTGGTTGTTTTCTGATTCAGTTGGTACTTGCAATTCTGGCGGTCCAAACAAACTCACAGCATCCCGTATTGCTAGGCATTACATTTTTGGGAATGCTCGTTAGTCTGTTCCTGAATCGACATTTGTACGGCGTAAAATGGATATTTTCTGGAACGTTGCTGAACGTTTTGTCCCTTCTTCTGCATGGAGGATTGATGCCTGTATCTGAAACCGCGATGAGATTAGCAGGCTTTGAGGACATGGGTTTTGACTCCGATTCTCGTCACCAGCTGATGAAAACCTCACCTTTTTGGTGGTTGGGAGATTGGATTCCATTTATAACACCACTCGGAAGGAACTATGTTTTAAGTATTGGGGATCTTGTTATTGGAATCGGACTAATACTTTTCATCATAAAGAATTCAAGGAGGAAGGGGTGGGATGAATGAGAGATTTAAACTGGTACACGGGATCTTTATTTATCATTGGATTGTATGCGTTGTTTGAGGGGATATTGTATTTTCATGCCGACAGTTATTTAGAATTTATACTATTCACCTCGTTTATTATTATTTTAGAACTCTTCCCAATAAAACTAATTAGTGGAGATGACTATAGCGCAAGTGCTATTGGATATATCTGTATTTTATTTAAATTCGGACTGCCGGCCTGTGCAGTCACGATTGTTATCAGTACACTTTTGAGCTTTATAAAAAGATATCGTTCGATCCGAAACGTTAAGTGGTTTCGATATTTTGTCACTGTAGGAATGTACTTTCTGAGTGCATCTGTGGCATTGGAGACGATTCGACTTACAGAATTTAATACATTTTTTCAGGTATTTTTAGCGTCGGCAGCAAATGAGCTGACCAACTCATTGCTGATAGCAGGGATTCATCGATCGGTGATGGGGGTACCTTTGTTTCATAATTTTCCCATTAAGTTGCGGGAATTAATCGTTCCGATTCTCGTTAGCTCGATCGTGGTTTCACGTTTTCTTTATGCTCAAAATTCAAGTGATCTCATAAGAGAAGTTTTATATACAACCTTCTTCATCCTGGTCGTACTACTTTTCTCCACTCAATATATCAAGCAAATTGGTATACGACAGGATACGTCTAAAGAATTCATTCGGATCTTAGAAAACAGGATAACGGGCGAGCTCTCCGGTCACGGTACCCGCGTCGGGATTATCTGTGATATGTTAATTGAGCATTTGCGTTATCCAAAGAATAAAAAGCACGACTTGATTCAAATGGCAATTATCCATGACATTGGAAAGTCATTACTACCCGTACATGTGTTCCGGAAACGCGGTGCCCTTACACTTTCAGAAGAGAAAGAGTATCAAACTCATTGTGAAAGAGGAGCCGAAATTATTCGTTCGATTTTTCCGAACAAAAAATTTGATGAATGGATTCTTTATCACCACGAACAATGGGATGGAAAAGGATTCCCAAAAGGGTTAAAAGGTGCAGAGATTCCTTTGGAAGCCCGCATTCTGGCCCTCTGTAACCACTTGGATCATATTATGAAAAGGCATTCCAATGACGAAACGGTATATCAACTATTACTGCAATTAAGCGGTAACGTATTAGATCCTTCGTTGGTCGGGCAAATCACCGTTGAGACCATTTCGTATATTCGGCTGTGCTTGCCGGTTCCAGAGGAACTGGCGATGGAAGCAACAGCCATTGCAGAGTCGGAATCCGAAGTAAAAA
>NZ_AQXL01000090.1 GCF_000376225.1 Effusibacillus pohliae DSM 22757 | reverse complement strand
GGCAGGTTGCCCACGTGTTACTCACCCGTCCGCCGCTGGCTTCCAGAGAGCAAGCTCCCCTTCCGCCCGCTCGACTTGCATGTATTAGGCACGCCGCCAGCGTTCGTCCTGAGCCAGGATCAAACTCTCAAAACATGGATGTTTTGTCCGGCGTCGTCACCACGGATGGCGACGCTCTTAGCCGGGCAACCACATCAAAAAGTTTTCCTAGCTCCCTACACGATTCAGTTTTCAAAGAACGACTTGGCCCTTTAGGGCCTTAGCGTTACACAGCGCGACCCGGCGGCTTCGCCGCCTTGGCGCGACTTGTGCCATTTGGGTACTTGTGCCCATTGGGCGCAAAGAACAATTCGTCACGATCTTCGTTTTTCTCATATTCTCCGCTCTTTCGCGGCGACAAGTGCTATCTTAACACGTATTGATATCTGTCTCAATCCGATTTGTGAAACAAACGAAAACAAAAACGGCTTCATACGGAAATTATCCCTTCCGTTACATCCGTATTCTTTCTTTTTCTCATATTTTCAATGCGTATGGGCGGAAATAACGCAGCGACTTTGCCGCTGATCGGCGGCACGCACGACCTCCCCCGCACTGTCACCGTCGGTTCCTGATCGGTCTGGGTTGCAAGCGGCTACCGCCGGCCGCCCGCTCGCCCCGAAGCAAACGGTAGTATTGAACGATCAGGAGATCCAGTTCCTGACTTTTCTGCAGAACCGCCCCTTGCAGCGAACATGATTTGGTTTCAAAAAGCGTGACCAATTGAGCTTTCATGTCCTCAATTTCCCGAACAAGCTCCAACAGTCGATTTTGTAGCATCAAAATCAGTCCCCGATCTGGAAGGAGTATCACAGTTTGCACACGAGCATCGCGAAGCAGGCAACCTGACGGCAAAATCAACCGAATGCAAGGCCGCGACCAAATATAACCTAATCCTGTACCCATTTTTGCATAAAAACAGTCAACAACATATGCGTTCGATTTCCTATTTTTGCATTCCGGTGGTAGGAAAATATTCCTAACTCCGCCATCCTGTAATCCTGCCAATAAAAAGATCAATCATTCGCCTTTTGCATTCGTCTCTTGAACCGGCAAAAAATAGTGTTACTATCATAATATCGGCCAAATCCTCCCGGCATATTTGAAGAGGGGAGGATTTCGTGATTCATCTACGATTCACCGCAGCAGGCTGATTTGTGTCGATGTTTGGGAGGGAGAAGAGCATCCATGATTTTTTTGCATGTCATCCTGCCGGTTCTGCTGATCTTCCTCAGCGGATATATTTTGCAGCGCATTTTCATCTCGTTGCTGCTGCTGAGCGTGTTCGGGGTTTATTTCGCTTCCCGCGGACAGCACAGCGCCAAAACAGCCGTTCAGTCGATTCTCAAAATGCCGGCGAACTATGCGGTCCTGCTGGCTGTTGCCCTGCAACAACTGCAGCCAGCTCTTTCCGCTGGATCCGTTGCTGAAAAAAGTGATGGTCATCTTAGCCGCGATGCCTTCCGCTGACACCACCACGATGTACGCGATTCAATTCAACACAAGGCCGCAATTCGTATCCAGCAGCGCGCTTGTCACCACATTGCTGAGCTGCAAAACACTGACTTTCTTGCTGAACATTTTGAATTGATGCGGTGAAAAATCATCATTTTCCTCGTTCCGAATACAATGGTTTAAAATCGGTATGTCGAGGGAAACGTTATGGCTGTTAAGCCCGTGATGTTACAACCTGGGGATACGATCGGCATCGTCGCATTGGGAAGCCCTTTGCCCGCCAAGACGATTGACGCAAGAGTCGATACCCTGCGAATGCTGGGATTCGATGTCGTATTGGGAGATTCCGTATACGCAGCGGACGGCTATCTCGCCGGCACGGACGAGCAGCGGGCGACCGATCTGATGCGGATGTTTGGGGATCCAGCCGTCAAAATGATCCTGCCGACCCGCGGCGGAGTGGGCGTCGCAGGGATTTTGCCCTATCTCGATCTGCGCGTCGTCCGGCAAAATCCGAAAATCGTCACCGGTTACAGTGACATTACCGTTTTGCTGAACGTGCTCTACCAGTATGCAAACTTGACCACATTTCACGGCTTGCTGTTGGTCGATTTTAGGCCCGGCACGCCGGCTTATAATGTCGACCAATTTTTTGCCGCTATCTCAACCACCGTTTTCCCGAGACGAATCGAAAATCCGCCCGGCATCCCTTCGGTCAGCAGAGTGCCGGGAAACGTAACCGGTCCCATCGTGGGAGGCAATCTGACGTCTTTTGTCGACAGCCTAGGCACGCCCTTTGAGATTGATACAACAGGCAAAATCTTGCTGCTGGAAGAAACGCACGAGCCGATCAACGAAGTCTACCGGCTCATCAATCGTTTAAAATTGGCGGGAAAATTCAGAGATTGTATCGGCATCGTCATGGGTCAATGTACCGGTTGTCCGATTGCGTACGGAAAATCGTATGAGGATTTGATCGAAGAGGTGATCGTACCTCTAGGCAAGCCGTTGATGACCAATTTGCAAACGGCGCACGGGTCATATAAAGCGACCATCCCAATCGGCGCGACGGTAAATCTGAACACGTTTGCCAACAGGCTGACCGTTCTGGAACCGGCTGTGCAAAGAGAATCAGGGAGCGGTTGATGTCGCTCCCCGTTTATTTTTCCAACAACTTGCTGAACGGTTTGTAAATCGCATCCACCAGGTCGGTGGGGTTCGGCATATCCGGAAAGAAAATGAGCAATACAGCAAGCAGCCACCCGATTGCCGTTACGGTCACAAAAGCGGCCCGTTCCCTTTTTTGATTCGGTTGCAACTTCGGCCACTCATACAGGACAATGAAAGCGACAACCACCGTTGCAGCCAGCACAGAACCCCATTTCACTTTTGTTCCCCTTCTTTCTTTTTCTGTTTCATCTCCTGCTCCTTCTTTTCCACTTCCTTTTTGGGAGCGGTGGGAGGCACCGAGGACGTGCCCGGCCTGCGTATGTACACCTTGGTCTGCACCTGTGCCTGCACGCTGGAAAACACCTCATCCCAACGGTCTTTCACCGCTTCCCACTCTTTCGGGTATTTCCGGTTAAACGCCGCAGCAAATCCTAAAACGTCCACCTTCATCTCCTGTTGCACCCGCTGCAACGCCTTCCGGATGCGGTCTGCCAGATCCTGTTCCGCTTCTTTTTCCAACAATTTGATAACATCCTCGTCCATCACATTCAGCACCGTTGTGTTTTCCGCCACATCATCTTCCGCGACCGCTTTCACGGTGATTGTCCATTTTTGGTTGTCAATCTCCGGAATCAGTTCCGTTCGGAAATGAATCATTTCCAATGCCACACGTCCATCCGCCTCCTTCGGTTCAATTGTCACAATGGCCCGTTTGATTTCATTCCGGATCCACAGAACCCCCCTGGTTTCTTCGTCCCCTATGATTCCGACCAGCTTGTCCTTTTTAAAAATGGCGGTGCCATCCAGGGTGACAGTCGGTTGCTGGTCAGATTCATCCCCCACTTTGGCAGGGGAAATTTTCAACACAGGAAGCGCAGCCGCTCCCGCTTCCCCGCGCAGCATCTGCAGCAGATCTTTTGCCGTTGCCTTCATTCCCACCCCTAATTTTGCAAGTTCCCGTGCCTGTTCGGCCGAATAGCTTTCAAGTGGCTGGAACACGTCGAGGATGTCCCTGGCCTTTCCCCTGCTTACGAACAGGAAGGTCCGCAAACGAGACTCCGGATGACGGGCCATAAAGTCCAAATAATGGTCGATGCCCTGCCTTGCCAGATCCTCGCCGATCACCAGCACCTTCATGTGGCCCCAAAAGATCCTCCTCGAAAATTTTTTCTGCAATCTGGCCATGGCATCGGCGATGGTTACTCCGGTGGCCGATTTCACCAAGGTGGTTCCGGTTAGTCCGCCACCTCCCCCACCACCTTCGCGCAGCGACTGCTGCCCCCCGCCGGTAGCCCTCGGCAAGACAAATTGAACCGATAGTTCGATCTCGTCTTTCTTTCTGTCCAAACCGGCGCCCACCACCAGCAGCACATCGTTCAGTTCTCTCCGATCCCAACAGCCTGCAACCGGCAGCATCGCCAGGCAGAGAACCAGCGTCTGAATGACCCGCCGGATTTTTTCAGGAAACAGGATGTTCATGTGGACATCTCCCTCTCTCCCGGAGATTTTCCCCGGCGGATCGCTGCCATCAACCAAAGTGCAACCGGGATCAGGATATGGATCGTCACAAAGTAAAAGAACGCAGGAAATTCAATAAAATGGGCAATCGCCGGCAGCGTGGGAAACGACCACATGCTGAAGGCCACCAATAAAAAGCCGATCGGAAAGGCGAGCGGACGATAGTCAGACAAACCGATCCATTGCGCGGTTCCCAACACCAGCACATAAAAAAACACGGAAATTTTGAGAAAGGCACCTGCCACCCAGATCGCCATCACAATCGATTCCATATGTTCCAGAAAATCCGCGATGCTGATATATTTGGCCGTCTCCATCATGGGATAGACCAATGTGTCCAGGATGTTTCCAAACAGCAGGAGAGCGGAAATATTGGCCATAACGATCGTCAACAGCACCGCTAAAACGGTGACAATGCTGAATTTCATCCCTTTGTCCCGATCCGATACAAACGGCAGCAGAAAGGCAACGATCATAAATTCACTGAACCAAATTAGCGGCGGTGCAGCGCCCCTGATCGATGGAACAATCCCGTGCCGCATGAAAGGAAACAAATTCCTCGTATCGAAGTCAGGAATCGACAACAGGATGATCAGAATCATAAAAAACACCAACATCGGCAGAAAAAACTGGGTGACTCGCGCCAACACTTCCAGACCGCCGTGTACGGTCAGGGCACAGACGAACGCCATGCTGCCCAGGATTACAACCATCGGAGTTCTTGTAAAATAGATCCCCACTACGAACTCCCCGTATTCCTTCAGCATGGTGGACGTGATATGCAGATAGAAAAACAAAAATACCAGACCGACGATCTTACCGGGAAGCTTGCCGAGAATCGATGCACTGTATTCGATCGGAGTCGACCGGGGATGCAGCTTGTTCAACCGGTGCGCCACATAGACGCAAAAGAAACCTGCCGAGGACGCCCAGATCGGGGACAACCACAGGTCGCGCTCCGCATGCTTGGCCATCATCGACGGTGCCAGCAGGATAGCAGTGGCGGAGATGGCAATATACATCAGCATGGCCAACTGAAAGGACGAGATTTTGCCTTTTTCGATCATATCCTTCACTCCTCGGAAGGAGAATGTCCCGCTTGGTATTGTCACGATTCGCTTGGATCGGTCGGATCCGGTTTTTGTCCGGGCGCTTGCCGGTATTCGTTGAACTCTCCGGTCAGATGCGGCCGTCTGTTCAGTTTCCACCAGGGGGCTCGCACCAACACATCTTTGATCTCATGCCCCTTGATCGGAGCCAATGGAGAAAGGTAAGGGACCCCGAAAGAACGCAAGCTGCACAAATGAACGACAATTACAATAATGCCCAGCATAATCCCCAGCAATCCCAGTGTACCGGCCAACATGATCATTGGGAACCGCAACAATCGCAGGGCGATCCCCGCCGTGTAGCGGGGCACTATAAAGGACGCAATCCCCGTGATGGAGACCACCATCACCATCGGAGCCGATACGATCCCGGCGGAGACGGCCGCTTCCCCGATCACCAAAGCTCCGACAATGCTGACAGCAGCGCCCACCTGTTTCGGCAATCGGGCCCCCGCCTCCCGCAACGCTTCGAAAACCACTTCCATCATCAACGCCTCGACGAGCGCCGGAAACGGAATCTCTTCGCGCGAGCGCGCCATCGAGATCAAGAGTGTGGTGGGTACCATTTCCTGGTGAAATGTCAGCACCGCCACATACAACGAGGGCAGCAGAAGTGAAGCAACAAAAAACAGATAGCGCATCCAGCGGATGGCAGTGCCGATCGTAAACGTTTGGTAGTAATCTTCCGCCGATTGCAGTAAAGAATAGAGGGTGGTCGGAACGATCAACCCAAACGGAGTCCCATCGACCAGGATCACCACCCGTCCCTCCAGCAACCCGGCAGCCGCCACATCAGGCCGCTCTGTATTGATCATCTGTGGAAAAGGAGAAAACGGGTTGTCCTCAATCATCTCCTCAATGTAGCCGCTTTCCAGAACCCCGTCGATGTCGATCCGCTGCAGTCGTGCCATCACTTCCTCCACCAGAGTGGGATCGACGATTCCCTCTACATAGGCGATCACGACCTGCGTCTGGGAGTAGCGTCCGATTTTCATGGAACGCAGCTTCAGATTGGGATGGCGAAGCCGGCGCCGCAGGAGAGACGTATTGTCCCTGAGAGTTTCCGTGAACCCTTCGCGCGGGCCACGTATGACCAATTCCGCAGTCGGTTCCTCGACCGACCGCTTTTCCCATTTTTGCAATCCGAAAGCCAGCCCGTGTGTTTCGCCTTCCAGAAACAGCACCGGATTGCCCAGTCCAATCTGTTCTGTACAGTCGCTGACGGTATCCACTTTTTGGACCTGGGATACGCCGATGCAGGTTTTCATGAGTGTGTCGAGATCCTCCGCATCTCCTTTGGAAACCTGCATCAGCGGCTGCAGCACGCCCCGGTCGATTTCCTCCACGTTCGACAGGCCGTCGATGTAGAGCAGCATGGCGTTGCGTCCGCCGACGAAAAAAGGACGAAACACAACATCCGAACAATCGGCGTAGATGGAACGGAACACCTGCAAGTTTTCGGCAAGTTTCGGGGAAAGAGTGTCCAATTTCGTTGCAACGGGCACTCCCAGGTTCATTGGTCTAGGCTGTCGAAACCATTTTCTCATCTGACGACCCCCACTTTATCATGTAGAGTGTGCCGAGGCAGGAAATTTATACCTAAGGAAACTCGGCTAAAAGCGCCTGCGTCCGTCAGACAACGACGAGTTGATTATTGCCGAGTTGATCATCCGTGATCAAAAAAAAGAAGCCACCCTTGTTCAAAGTGTGACAGGGTGACTTGCTTCCGCCGCGAAAGCTAGCCCTCTGGCTGCGGCCGCGGAGTCAAATCTACAAAAACCTTCGTTGCGACTTCTTGCCGTCGTATGTGAACAATACCGGCCGGTTTTCCAACACGGTCTCCAGATGCACCGGACGTCCCCAGAGACGGTACACGTACGGCAGCGTCTTCTCGAGATATTTCACGTCCAGTTCGACTCCTTCGTACTGGTGTTTCAGATACAATTCGCCATTGCGCAGATAATCGCCATCCTGGACGACCAGAACGGGAAATCCCCCGTTCACCCGCGCCGCACACAGTTGATCCCGTACCTTTTCCCAATCCTTCTCAACGATCTTCCACTCATTTCCGACTTTCTGGTACAGATAGAGATCCATTTCTTCAACCAGTTCTTTGGTCAGATAATTGCGCAGGAAGGAAATATCCGAGTCAATTTCGCGAACCTCAAACATCTTCTCGCGTCCTTGCCCCGGTCGGCGGCCCCAGCGCTCCCGCTCTTCCTGCGTCGGATTGTCCCACCGCTTTTCGATGTCTTCCCAGATTTTCAGCCCGACGTGATAGGGGTTGATGCTGGTTCGCGATGGCAGAACGACACCTGCGTGCATGCGGGCAAAATCAATCGTTTCCTGCTCGGTCAAATCCAGTTCCCGCATGATCCGCAAGTGCCAGTAGGTCGCCCAGCCTTCGTTCATGATCTTGGTCTCAATCTGCGGCCAGAAATATAACATTTCATCCCGCAGCATCGCCAGAATGTCCCGCTGCCAGTCGGCGAGCGCTTTGCTGTGTTCCATGATGAACAGGACAAGATCCTTCTCCGGGCGGGGGGGCGTCTTTTGGTACAGAGGCGGTTGCGGTTCCGGTTTCTTTGCATCCTGGTTCCGCGTATCGAGACTCCACAAGTCATCATAGGGAGATTCCGGCTGGCGCTTCCTCGTTTCCTCCGCAGGCTCCTCTGGCAGCGGACGTTTGCGGGCCAGGTACGAGGGGTCGATATGCTCCTGGATCGCCAGTGCCGCGTCCAATATTTCTTCCACCGCATCTTTGCCGTATTGCATTTCATACGCGCGAATGCGGCCAGCCGACACCGC
The DNA here is from genome assembly GCF_000376225.1 of Effusibacillus pohliae DSM 22757. Classification (NCBI taxonomy): domain Bacteria; kingdom Bacillati; phylum Bacillota; class Bacilli; order Caryophanales; family Alicyclobacillaceae; genus Effusibacillus; species Effusibacillus pohliae. The sequence goes on along the minus strand of NZ_AQXL01000090.1, from coordinate 9,268 downwards.
CATACTTTCCACCATGTAACGGGAAGTGTGAGCAAACCGGGCGTTCTGCTTGAAAAAATCGCAGTGTGCCAACACATGGGCAGAAACCAGCTTGTTTTGAATCAACGAGTTGCCGTCCAGCAAGAACGCATAGCAGGGGTCCGAATTGATCACCAGCTCGTAGATGCGGCTGAGGCCGAAGTCATACTGCATTTTCATGCGGTGAAACGCCTTGCCGAAGCTCCAATGGGAAAATCGAGTCGGCATGCCATACGCGCCAAACGTATAGATGATGTCGGCCGGGCAGACCTCAAACCGCATCTCATAAAAATCAAGCCCGAATGACCGGGCGATCTCCATCATCTGTTCGATCGATTTTTCCAGCTGTCTGATCTCCTCGTTCGTCATCGCCGCTCCCCCCCTACGACACCAGTTGATCCTGACGGGCGAAAAAGCTGGTCAGCGCTTTGTAAACCTCGTTCTTGTCACGAATCAGAACCGCTTTGAACTTCGGATCGTGGATGTGCTTGTATGCGTTCATCAGGGTGGAACTTCGGTTATACTGGTATAACACTTAATGTTGTAATCGTTTCTTTTGAACGCGGATCCGTCCTTCTCTTATATACATATGCAGGAGAAATTCCGGCACCCTGTACGTATCCCCGAACTTCACCGTCGGGATCTCGCCTTTCGCTGCCTTTCGCAGCACGGTCGTATATACCATCGGCGCCAGCTCCTGCGCCAGGATCTCGCGTGTCTCGTGCAACGTCAGGAACCGCGTGCCCAGGTCGACCCCGAGCGGCTCGGCTGTGGTTTTGTGCAGCTCGACCACCGACTGCAAGGAGTATCGGTTCAGCTTTCGCAGCTCAGGGCACCGAGCGGCGTCCTGGTGGAGGATGCGGTGCATCGTGGAGTAGTCGACGCGGAACAGATCTGAAAGCTGCTTGATTGTGCAAAAGACTGTGATCATATGCAGACCTCCAAAAAAAGAGGAACCCAGCAGGTTCCCACACAATATAAAAAAGGGGTCGAATTGAGGCTGGACCTCATTCTGCTTTCCGACGTTCGACACCCAGATACCGCTTCAGCGCATCCTGCAGCACGTGCGAGAAGTTCACCTTGTGCTCCTCCGCCAGGTCGTTTAGCCACTTGGGGATGGTAAGCGTCTTCTTGACCGCGCGGTTCTCCATCTCGTCCCGAAACGGCGGCATCCACACTTCCACCAACACGACGACTTGGTTCTCCTCCGGACGCAGCTTCGATACGGGAGTAGGCGCCGGAATGGGATCGCCGTCCTGCTCCATTCCATACAGGTGCAGCGCCATCGCCTCTTTCGCGTTGTGCAGCGCTTCCTCGTCCGTATCCCCGCAAGTCAGGCATCCGAGCAGATCCGGAAACTCAACTGAAATCCCGTCCTCCGCATAGTCGAAAATCGCCGGATAAATGTACCGATCTTTCACGTATATAGAAACCTCCTTTGCAGGCGGGCCGGTTATTCCAGCCCTGCCTGCTTGAGTATGCTTTTGACCGTCTTAATTGGAAGGTCCTTTTTCGGGTGAGGGATTGTCACCCGCCCAGGTTTGGTTGGATGTTTGTACTGGTGATGACTCCCGGCCACCGCTACCAAGTACCACCCATCCGCCTCAATCAGTTTGATCAATTCCCTTGACGAGTAGCTTTTCAATATCCCCTCCTCCTTACACCTTTATTATAATACGTATTATTATACGTGTCAATTGTGGTTGAGAAATTGTATCAAGTTATCGAAAAGAGGCCGTTACTCGGCCTCTTTCACGTTCTTATCATGATATACCCCCTCCAATACCGACAAGTAGCTTGAGTAGTAGCGGCGACATCTGCACCAAGATATATCCGAGAGCGGCGTTCTGGAGCATCGACATTCCTCGCTCGCGCTGCCCGACCATAATAAATAAACATCCGCCAGCGATCATCACACCGGCAATCGGATAGCTTAAGGATTGGATCATGTTGATAAGTGGATCAAAGGCGTGCAGGATCTTATCCTGTACCGTCGAGGACATAACCGGCACAATCTCCGGCGTTGCCGCGAGTGCTCTCGTGATACCAAACGGGGGCAAACCTTTAACCACAAACAGGAGCGGGAGCGGGACCGTATACCCGAGAATCGCTTTGACAATCGGGCTATTCAGTCTATTCCCAACCGTGATCAGTTTGTCGCGGAAGCGATCCATCTCAACCGGTTGCGGTATTGCCGGCAAGATAGGTTCAGCCAAACTTTTCCTCCGTACCCCATCCCAACAACGGGCCCCAATCGTAACTTGCATGCTGATCCCTCCTATCGGATTTCATCCCAGAGATAAACCTGACAATCCAAACCTTCGCACCATTCGATCAGCTGTTTCCGTCGGTGTTCGGTTGTTGTAACCCATATGAGCCGCGGGAAGTATCTCAGCTTCTCCTGCATCGCTCCTGTTGCTTTCAACTTCTTGTATCGTTCGATTTTTTTCCGATTTTTCAGCATGGATTGCAGGTGGTCTACTTCCAAGAAGTGTCGCCGCATCTCATAGCGATAGTAAGCATCCGGGATGACTGTGACTATATTGGGAACACTGATCTTGACTTCGTTTTTCCAATCTTCGGGCTTGAGATGGATATACATGTCGTTTCGCATCAGGTAGTGGTTGACCTGGGCTGTCTTTTTCCGGACCGTTTCACAGCCTATACGCTCCCGCCCGGGTTTACTCAAGTAGTACACGTACTCGCCAGTGTCACTACGGAAACAGGAAAGATATTCTCGCATGTTGTTTAGAACGCGACGGGCGTTTCGGTCACCTTTCAGGTCGTGCAAGCGCTGGATCTGAGACCGGCTCAGGTAGTCAAGCATCTTCAATGATAAGAGTATAGCCTCCTCTCGCTGATGTTTGATCTGCCGGTTTTGCATCTGTTTCCTCCTTTCGCTGTTTAATGACGATATGCGGTTTGATCGTACGATCTATAAAGTCGTTTTCGATGAGCGGTGTTTGGACAATGACTTTTCGGTCTGTGCGGTAAATCGCCCGTCCCTTGATGAGTGGTAGTTCTTCCGCGCCTGGCTCATCGAGCACAACCTCGCTGGCTATTTGTGTCGGCAGACGGAAACAAAGCCGGGCATCGCAGTTTTGTTTAACTTGCCTTGGTAGCGTGTCTGCGGTCGGGTATTGCGTCGCAAATATGAGCCGGTACCCAAGCCCGCCGCCGATTCGGGCGATCTCCGAGACGATACGCTCGCACTCCGCTTTCAGTTTTTTTATATCTTTGTCGTTTTCCCCGGCGCTCGCCAATTCCGCGCCTTCGTCGACCACGACGAAATGGCGCTCTTTTTGCCCAGCTTCCTTTACATCCTCATAACCTTTTGCCAAAAACTTCGCTTGCCGCGCCTTCATCTCGGTCTGGATCGCCCGCAACGCCTCATGAGCTTCTTCTGCGTCTTTGGCGACTGTCAGCACTTGCCGGGCGTCGGCAAACCGGTTGAACGCCAGCCCGCCTTTCAGGTCGATTAGCGTCAAGCAAGAGTCATTGGGATGTCGGTCAATCAGCGTCATCACAACGTTTTTGAGGAAAACCGACTTCCCATACCGCGTCATGCCCGCCACAACCATGTGTGGGAACTTGTCAAAGTCGTGAAAGACAATACCTTCCCGTGCCTCTCCGATGCAAACCGTCCATCCGCGGCAATTGTTCAATGTTTTTTCGTCAAATCGGACCAACTCCGGCATCGGCTCATTGTAGACACGGATCCGCAGCGTGCCGTCGTACTCAAGTGCGATTTCTTTGCGATGTTTTTGGCCGGCGAGCAGTTTTTTGATCTGCTCCAAAATGTCTTGGCGAAGCTTGAGTTGCCTAAGATCGTTCAAAGTCAAATCAAACCATTCGCTTTTATGGTTAAGTCCGTCCTCGATGTGCTGCCGCTTTTTCTTCACGTCCTCAAAGGACAGGCCAAGGGGTAGGCGATAAGCATACTCCGTACCCCATGGGTACCGTGTGCGCCGGAGCAACTGCATCGTTCGCAGTTTCCCGCCTTCGCGGACCGTCAGGCCGCAGTTGGTGGCGATGCGCTGGATCTTGCTTGCTTCGCTTACTCCCTTTCCATCCAGCATCGTATAAGTGAGCAGTCCGGTCATGGCCGTGCCGGTGACAAACTCCAAAATCAAAGCAACCACCTCACATAAAGATCATTTTCAGGATCGCCGCGGCCTTCGCCAAAGCGCCGTCCGGAACCTCAACAGCTGAAATTGCACCATAGAAAATCCCCGCAACAAAACCGATCAAGAGCTTCAACACCGCGCGCCACCTCCTTTCCTTGCATATCCGTAAGGATAGTTCCTCCAGTTCGGAGGCGTAAATTGTCCTGATTTTTATTGATTTTTCCGGATTCTGAATCTGCCCCGGAATTATTCCGCACCGGAAGTAAGGTGGGCGGTGTCCGAGGAAGATTCCGGAATCCCTAACCCTCATTCGGAGGGGCTTTTTAAGTCTTCCCTGCTGTGCAGCTCAGCTACAATCACATCGGCATACTCGATCTGCGATCGTGCATAGTCTATAGCCTCCATGTTGGACCGTGCACGTCCCATTACGTCCTCTGCATGACGAGTAGCCCATGCGTGGTCATCTCTTTGGCTGCTATCGCCAGAGCCTTCGTGCTTAGCTATTACTCTCTCCCCTTTGATCATAGAAATTGGCTAACCTCGACCTCCACCGACTCCTTGTCATCGATTTGCGTGATATCACGTAATGGAACCGAAGCACCCCAGATATCCGTCCTTACCCCCTCCCGCAACTCACGCAGCCATCGCTTAACGAGTGCTGTGAAGTTATCGAGAGACCGGGCAAACTTATAGAGCTCGGCGTCCTCTGGATCCTCCCGATCGAAGCACACCGGTTTGTTGATCCAGCGTCGGCTCATCCCGCCCGCTCTCCAATCCGGAAGAAAGCCAGGGCGTTCGTAAAGACCGGATCTGCCGCGCAGAGCAGGTGCGGGAAGTATAGGGCTAGTTCCCCGGAACACCTTCGAGCACCACCACCGAAAAGATAAGTCTCTGTTGTCAGGTCGGTCCATGCGCGGCTCAGGTCACCAGCCACCCGGCGGGCGAATGCGCCGGGATCAGCACATAGAGTGTCGAACCCAAAGTCCAATGTTCCGCTTTCCCGGTCGATATAACGGCCGTTCCGCACGGTTCCGTAATTGATCGTCCGGCTGCCGATGTCAATAAACCGCCGAACACCTCCATGACCCGCGCAAAGGGATACATAGGCAGAAGGCCCTTCTACCGCGACGCGAACCTGCTGTACGGTAAATCGCCTGACGGTCCCGTTGATCTCGACGACGTGAGCGCCGGTCAATAGAGCGGCTAGCTCCCTCTTCACTGCATCCGTATGAAATTCCACCGGTACTCCCGTGGTGATTGACACGGTTTCACCGTCGGATACTGCCCGCGCCGCAGCTGCCAACACGAGTATTTTGGTATCGGCATGGACTTTTGAGGCGGTCATTAGCCGAGCACCACCATGTGATTCGTCTTTCGCCAAGTCGCCGACAAAGTACTGACCCGCCGGCGTTCGAAGAATAATGTCTGTCGAACGCAGCTCGTTTCGTAGTCGCAACTCTCGCGCTTCCCCGACCCAGGAGGGAAAGTAGTCGCGGTATCCATCCGGGCCGACTACCTTAACCGCGTGGCGACCACAATCGATTGCAAGGTGCCGCATATCATCACCTCCACGTGATTTTGCGTGATGGTAAACGTATATTGCGCCCGAACGCATCTTATGTATGTCCGGAACAAAAAAATATCTGGAAGCTCATCCTTCAAGCTCCCAGATATCGTGAATGGACATATTCAGTTCTCTTGCGATCTTGAGGGCCGTTTCCAGTTCCGGGTTTACCCCGTTGCAGATCCGGTTGATTTGGTGTTTTGAAACCCCGATACGTTCAGCCAATTCATACTGTTTGATCCTTCGCTCAACCAGGATCACCTTTAGTCTGCTTTTTACCGCCAACTTACCCACCTCATTCGAACACTTCGGCGGCGGGCGTGTCGAATCCTTTGACGAAGGGTGGGAGGTTTTGGCGAAAACAAAAATCCCGCGCAAAGCGGGGTTGATATGAAATCGATGACTTAGCATTTATTTTTAAAATTAAGTGGCACAACTTTTCCGTCTGAAGTTAGAGTTCCTGGCGACAGATTACATAACGCCTCAATATCTTCAATATTTAACCTGAAGGTATCTAATATATCCGCAACCGTTAAAACGCCATTATCTAAGAGCATGGTTATTGCTTGTTTTAAAGCGTTTGGGGTTTCTGGAACCAATTCGTCATCTAAAGGTTCTTTTTTGGTCATTTTTAATTTTGCCATCTGTTTTCTTAGATAGAGAGCTTGGTTTTCGGTTAAAATACCCAAGTCTTCACATCTGTAGATCATAGCAGCAATAGAGACTTTCCATCGTTTTTTTAACTGTATGAAATGGTCTAACGATGTGGACATCACCTCTTGAGCAAAAGAATCTTTAGGTAGAAGGAATGCAGCAGCAAATCGATTTGCCTCTTTTTCAATTCTGTCAAAAGTTTTTTTGTCAGTTAAAGTCTCATCTTCCACCCATAAATGCAATAAAAGATGACCCAATTCATGAGCCAAATCAAATCTAGACCTGACCGCAGACTCTTTATCTGACCCCAGAAAAATAAATGGGCGTTCGCCTTTCCAATTTGAACAAGCGTCAATTTTCTGATCCCCAAAATAAGCTCTCGAGATAATAATGCCATTTCTTTCGAGTAAGAGTGTCAAGTTGCTTATTGGCCCTTGTCCTAATCCCCAGTACTTTCGAACAAACAAAGCGATGTTTTCGATTTGGTCATCATCGAGTGGTTCTCGTATTTGAAACTCTTCAGGACTTGGCAAATTTACATTAGGAAAATCCAGATATTGTTGAAAATATAAATAAATTTCCTCTAGCCAGTTGATTCGCACACTGGTCATATCACGCATTTTTTGAGCAGCAGATTTTAAGCTTCGAAAGAATGTAACGCTTGACGGCGAATTCGGATTCAATGGTTTCGAAAAAAAAGACAACGGAAAATTCAAAACTTGAACCAGAGAGGCCATAGTGGTTCCGCTCGGTTTTGCATGTCCGAGTTCAAATTGAGAGACAGCCTGCCTGGATACACCAATTAGTTCTGCCAACTCCGAAATTGAATAACCCCTAGCTAATCTTGCTTCTTTTAACCTTTCCGGAATCGGAGCCGAAAGTTTGGAAGACGCACTATTCCGTGCTTTCATGCAGAGACACTCCTTTTAGTCGCTCAATGATGTGCTGTTTAAGTCCCACCAGTTGTGTATCTGCATCTTCTTGATCTTGCGAAGATGTAGTTCGATGCGGCTCTTTAAGCAGGTCGATTTGCTGCCCAACCCAGCCGCTTACGTATGGTTTTGGTAACCCCAACATCACGAATGAAGGGGCATGTCCTGCAAATCCGTGTGTTAACAGTACGTAATAGGGCGACTCGGGTAAAGTTGGTTCATCATCAAATAGTGGTAAAGAAAACTGATTGCTGACACTCAGATTCGTACGGTATTCAGCTTTCCGCGGAACTTGATCTTTCCTACGTACTTGACTGACAGTTAAAATGCACTCTTTTGTTATTACCTCCAAATGCCTGCAGTTGTCAATAGCATTGGGAGAAATACGATATGTAACATTCAGAAGATCCATCGTACGCATCAGTTCGTATTCTACAGCAATTCTTCGAACTACCGAAATTATGTCTTTCCCAACGACCCAGTTCAACCATTCATTCTGTTTGAATAGTTGTAGCGTTTTTTCATAAGCCCTTGTAATAGCTGGAACAAAATGCGATCTGATTGAAATCGGAAAGTTTCGATTCAGAATGTCGTAAACACGTTTATTTTCCATTTTACACAGCACCTCACTTTACAATACTCCCCTGCAATCATTTTTCCATTTAAATCTTATTTTGTCAAGTAAATCATCTTATTCTATTCATCTCGTAAAGGGAAATAAAATCATTCTGCCCCGCAGGCAGAAGGCTGTCGTCGCTCACAAGGGCCCCATTTTTCAATCACAGACCGAATCCGCCAAACAAAAAAGCCCCGTCTTTGCCACGAAAAAAGCGCTGCCCATAAAGGCAACGCTAAGAGAAAATTTTGTAGCTATGTATTGCAGATACTACAGAATCATGGTATATTACTCCTAGAGGGTGTGATACCCTCCACCTCCAAACGAAAGGAGGTGAGTAGGATGGAGTGGATCTTGCTGATTACGGCAGTGATCAACCTGATTACAGCGTTGATCAACTTCCGGAAAAGCAAGAGACCCTGAGCCGGTGCCACGGCCAGAGTCTCACCTCACTGTAGGCGCGAGGGCGAAAGCCCTCCCCTACACTCCATCTTATGTGTATCATACCCTCTCTATTCGCCTAATGTCAAATTGAGGAGGCGACAGCCATGGAAACTCTCACGCTGGTCATTAGTATAGTTGCTTTAGCGATTTCTCTGATTGCTCTTGGTCGGGCCATCAGGAGGTGACAGACGTGGCAAAGCCAACGTCCTTTCGGTTTTCGGATGAGTTTTTGGAGTTCCTTCGTACATGGGCCTTTGTAGCTGAAAAAGCGCAAGCAGAGCTGCTTGAAGAGGCGTTTATAGAGTATGCAGAGAAACGGCCCGAAACCAAAGAGAAGGTGCAGAAAATCATAGAGACGATGCAGAAGTAACCCGGTATACCGGGTTTTTGTTTACAAAAAAATCCCCGGCTAAGTCCGGGGAAGCGTACTATTTCCAATTCATTAAGTTTTTTCACAAAAACATCATATCCCTTCGCTTTCAATTCGGCCGCCAGCCGGTCGGCGTTTCCACGGTCTCGGAAGGCTCCGACTTGAACCGTCCAGAAACCGGATGACGTTTGAGGCGGCTGGGCAGGAGCCGGGGCAACATATGCCACGTTGTGAGCTTTGCAGACTCCACGCACAATGGCTTCTGCCAGACCGTTCAAGAATCCGGTGTCTTTCAATTGGTTTGCATCCGCCGAATCAATAAAGCCGCACTCGAGCAGACACGCTGGCATCACCGTTTCCCGGCAAACGGCCAGATCGGCCTGCTTCATCCCGCGGTCTGGCATGCCGTGAGCCTTGAAATACTGGGCCACTTCATCGTGAATCACTGCACGAATCCGGCCGGTTTCCCCAGAATCATATCCGGGTAGCTACGGTTCCCGCATCTGCTATAATGGAGGCATCCAAACAATGAAGGGAGACGCG
>NZ_AQXL01000089.1 GCF_000376225.1 Effusibacillus pohliae DSM 22757 | reverse complement strand
GTTCTGGAACAGGCAACGCTTGCCGAGCTCGATGCCTCGGTAATTAAAGGCACGAGCGACGTGATTGTGTTTCGCGATGTCGGTTCCAATGACCAGAGTCGTTTCAGAAATTCTCGAAATCCGTTGATTTTGTTTGTTCGATTGGTTAAACTTCATAGTGAGCGTCCTCCTCTAATTAGGGCAGTGAATGTCAACCATTCCGAGACCCAGCATACAGGAGGCGCTTTTTGTTTTGCAAACCGCATTTTAATTCATCACAGGAATAGCTCCTTTCAATAATGGTTGCAGATGATCGACGGCAGTGGTTAGCTGCCTGTTTGAATCTGCGACATCTGCTGCAGCAGGAAAGCCTCCTTGGTGACGTCTTGAATGGGGGAAGTCAGTTCCATATTCCCTTCTGTCTGTGCCTGCGAGAGATTTTTTGATTCAAGACCGTTTGCGAAAGAGAGGAGATCTCCGCCTAACAGCGAAGCAAGGTTCTTTGAGATTGCCTTCGCCAAATCGCCTGACGTCGAAGCCAAACGGCGCAGTTCTCCCGCAACGATCGCAAAACCTCTGCCTTGCTCCCCTGCACAGGCAGCTTCAATCGATGCGTTCAAACCGATAATTCCCGACTGCTTGGCGATTTCCGAGATCGATTTCAAAACGGAAAAGTTGTTTCTACTTTCTGCAGCATTCCGGTCATGACCTGATGGGGTTTCTCACTGGGTGGAGATCATCCGAATTACAAGCTCTTTCCTGACAGGCAGGTTCAAAATTTCTCCCTGTCCGTGATCCTAAAATCATCTTCAAATCACAAAACCATCCTGTGCATCATGGAAGGATACTTGTACGACACTTTCCAGCAGATTCAAACCATTCAAACTCCCAAGTTGTATAAATCGGAATTTTTAGAATCGATCAATCCAATATAAATTATAAATGGGCGAAGAGGTTATGTACATAGTAAACATTCTCTCCCCGAAAAAAGTCCGAAAAAATGTTAACTGATTTACATCAACGTGATGGAAGGAATCAATCATCAGCATTTCTGCTCCCTCGCCGGGGTCTCGATCACTCTCTTGAGCATAAAATCGTCGATGCTCGTGGTGTATGCCCTACTCGGCCTTGCCGGCTTCGGGACGATCGGTACCACGTTGATTCTGAACGCCTACATTCCCAAGTACTTCTCGGCCGATAATCGGGCAACCGCTCTGGGGTGGCCGCTTGGGTTTGGCCGGATCGGAGCGATTTCCGGCCCGTTGCTGATCGGATTGTTCATGTCCTGGAATGTCGGGCTCGCCTGGAACTTCGATCCCTTTGCCATCGCGGGAATCATCGCTTCGGTTATGGTGTTGTTTATCCCGAAGCATCGTGACGGGAAGATCTAACATTTGCTTGCCAGCTTTCGAGAGATCTTTGGAGGGCGTAGAGTGGAACGGAGCCGGAAACACACCTTTCAAAAAAAGAAACCATTTGCTCGTCAACGTGAGGCTGTCGATACGCTTGGCAGCCTTTTTTCTGTTCTGACCGCACTTCAAAAATCGGTCGAAAACGTTAACCGCACTACAATTTTCCAAACTGTTCAATATTATAATGCAATCACAAGACAGGTAATCATTTTAACCTAGAAAATCAGGGAGGAGTTGCGATGGGAATCCGCACAGGTGCCCAATACATCAACGGTTTGAAATCCCGTCAGCCAGAGATTTGGCTGTCCGGACGGAAAGTGACCAATGTATGCGACGAGGTTGTGTTTCAGCAGCCGATACGTGAAATCGCAAAGCTGTACGACATCCAGCACGATCCGGAGTACCAGGACAAGATTACGCACATCTGTGCAGAAACCGGGGAACGGGTGAACAATGCGTTTCTGGTCCCGAAAAACCACGAGGATTTGCAGGCACGCCGGGCGGTGTATGAAGCGTATGCCAAAGCCACGTTCGGCTTGATGGGCAGAACCCCGGATTTTCTCAATGTTGTACTTACGTCGCTGTTCAGCAACGCTTCCTTTTTGGAAAAATACAATCCGCAGTGGGCGGAAAATATCCGCGCGTACTATAGGTACATTCGCGACAACGATTTGTTTTTGACCCACGCCATTATCAATCCGCAAAACGACCGCAGCAAGTCATCGCACGAACAGCAGGATCTCTTTACACATCTGGGGGCAGTCAAGGAGACGCCGCAAGGACTGATTGTCAGAGGTGCGAAAATGCTTGCTACTCTGGCACCGATCACGGATGAAGTGATCATCTATTCGTTCCCGGGATTCAAACCTGGCGATGAACGCTATGCGCTTGCTTTTGCCATTCCTATTGACACGCCGGGATTGCGGATTCTCTGCCGCGAACCGATGCAGGACGGGACCCGCTCGCTGTTTGATCATCCGCTGGCGTCCCGTTTTGAAGAAATGGATGCGGTACTGGTATTTCACGACGTATTGGTACCGTGGGACCGGGTATTTCTGTACAACAACGTCGAAGCGGCCAACCTGCTGTATCCGAAAACCGGAATCGCGCAGCAGCCGGCTCATCAGACCGGTGTTCGCGGACTGATCAAACTGCAATTTGCCACGGAAGTAGCGATCCGTCTGGCCGACTCCATCGGGGTAGATGTCTATCTGAATGTCCAGAACGACCTGGGCGAACTAATCCAGTCAGTGGAATCGATCAGGGCGCTGCTGCGGATTGCCGAACAGGAGTGCGACGTTTTGCCATCAGGTGAAATCATGCCGGGATGGGTGCCGCTTGAAACAATTCGCGGACTGCTGCCAAAGATGTACCCGCGCGCCGTGGAAGTGCTTCAAATCATCGGGGCCGGGGGACTGCTGATGTCTCCGACAGGGGCCGATTTTGCCAATCCGGAATTGGCGGAGGATATGGAGAAGTATTACGCAGGCCGAGCGGGTGTGTCCGGGAAGGAACGCGTCCGTTTGTTCAAGTTGGCTTGGGATTTGTGCGGAGAAGCATTCGGCCAGCGTCTCCTGCAATACGAACGGTACTATACCGGCGATCCGATCCGCAAGCGGGCGATCTTTTACAACAATTACAAACGGGAGCGCTCGTTTGACATGGTCGATGACGCGCTGAGCGTGCTTGATCTCAATGAGCCGGTCGCGGAACCGGTCGCGAAGGCGTGATGAGCGGACTACCGTTATCAGGCAAGGGAGGAAAACGGGATGAAGTTGTTAGGCATATCAGGAACGATCGTGGGAGCAAAAACGCGCATACTTGTGGAAAAGGTTCTGGTTGAAGCGAAGAAACTTCTTCCGGAGTTGGAAGTGGAACTGCTGGATATGAAGGACTACGATGTCCAGTTCTGTGACGGGCGCGATCCGTCCACATACACCGGTGACACGAAAACGGTGATCGACAGCGTCTCTTCGGCTGATTTCTACATCATCGGTACGCCGATCTTTCAGGGATCCATCACCGGCGTGCTGAAGAACCTGTTCGACCTTGTGCATCCGCAGGCGCTTCGCCATAAAGTGATGGGTTTTGTCGCTACGGGGGGCACGTATCAGCATTATCTGGTTATCGAAAATCAGCTGAAACCAATCGCCGGATACTTCCGGTCGTATGTCGCACCCGGCTATGTGTACGCGCATTCCGACCATTTCAACCGGCAAAATGAATTGGTGGACGAAGAGGTATTGCAGCGGATTGCGAATCTGGCCGAAGAAGTGGTCCATATGCAAAAAGCGTTAAAAGCCGGTGACATCCATGCCTATTCTTGAGATCAAACTGCTGGAGGGACGAGATCAGGAGGTGAAGGAGCGTTTGATTGAAAACGTCACGCAAGCGGTCTCCGAAACCCTGCAGGTCGCACCCGAACGAATCAGGATCATCCTTTACGAGATTCCGTCGAACCATTGGGCAATTGGCGGAAAGACGGCAAAAGAAATCCAAGCGGAAAAGGAGCGATTGACATGAGCACGACGAGCATTTTTGCACCGATCAATTTGTGGAAATTTATCGAGGAAAACAAGGACCAGCTGAAACCTCCGGTGAACAATAAGGTTATTTGGAAAGACACGGAGCTGATCGTAATGCTTCTGGGCGGACCGAACAAACGGCGCGACTTTCACGTCGATCCCTCGGAAGAAATTTTCTATCAACTGAAGGGGGATTGTTACGTCGAGATCATCAATCAGGAAGGCAAGCGCGAAGTGATCACCGTGAGGGAAGGAGAAATGTTCCTGCTCCCGCCCAATGTTCCGCATTCGCCGCACAGGGTAGCCGATTCCATCGGCATTGTCATTGAGCGCAACAGGGCTCAGGGAGAGCTGGAGGACTTTGTCTGGTTCTGCGATCAATGCGACCATGAAATGCACCGCGTTACCGTTCAGTTAACCAATATCGAAACGCAGGTAAAGCAAGCGATCGAAGGATTTAACGGCAGCCTGGATCTGCGGACTTGCAAAAATTGCGGTTACGTCATGCCCCCGGAAGCGAGCGAATGGAAATGCGAGTAGATTTTCACACCCATATCATCCCGGAAGACCTGCCGAATTTCGCCGAAAAATTCAAGGGGGAGCGTTGGCCTGTTCTTCACCGCACATGCGCATGCGGCGCCAATATCATGGTCGGGGGAAAGGTGTTCCGCGAAGTAACCGACCAGGTGTGGGATGCTGCGAAGCGGCTACAGGATATGGAGCGGGAAAAGGTGGACATCCAGGTGCTGTCTCCGATTCCCGTCACGTTTTCCTATTGGGCGCCCGCTGAAGAAGCGGAAGTGATGGCCCGCATCCAAAACGATTTCATCGCGGAAACCGTGAAACAACATCCCGACCGGTTTATCGGCCTTGGAACGGTTCCCCTGCAGAACTCGGAAATCGCCATCCGCGAAATGGATCGCTGCATTCACGAACTGGGCCTGAAAGGGGTTGAAATCGGTACCAATGTGAACGGAAACAATCTGGATGACCCTACTTTGTTGGAATTTTTCCAGATGTGCGAGAAGTGGGACGTGCCGCTGTTTGTTCACCCGTGGGAGACACTGGGCAGAGAGCGGATGTCTCGCCACAATCTCATGTATACCGTGGGGATGCCGAGCGAAACGGCCCTCGCTGCGGCAAGCTTGATCCTTGGCGGTGTGATCGAGAAATTCCCCCGCCTGCGGATTTGTTTTGCGCACGGTGGGGGGTCATTCCCCTACATTCTTCCCCGGCTGGATCAGGGCTGGAGGGTATGGCCTCATCTCCGGCTTCTTGAACAGCCGCCCAGCTATTACGCGAAGAATTTCTATTTTGATTCGTTGGTCTATGACCCAGCAAACATCCAGTACATGATTGACCGCTTTGGCCATGAGCGGATCCTGATGGGGTCTGATTACCCGTTCCTCCTGCGGGAAATTCCCCCGGGCGAGGTCATTGACAAGACGTTGACGATTACGGAAGAACAAAAGCGGGCGATGCTGGGGGAAAATGCGCTTCACTTCCTGAATATGAGCCAGGTGAAGGTGAGGTAACGATGACGATGCATGCGGCGACACCCGAACAACGATTGGAGGAACTGGGCCTGACGTTGCCTGCGCCGCGGCAGGCGGCGGGAAATTACGTGAGCGGCGTTCGCAGCGGCAATCTCTTGTTTTTGGCCGGTCAGGGAACGAATGAGTACCGCGGCAAACTTGGCGAAGACGTTACGGTAGAAGTAGGCTATCAGGCGGCAAGACAGTGCATGCTGAATCTCCTGACGGTCGTTAAACAGGAGATTGGAGAATTGAGCAAAGTGAAACGGATTGTGAAACTCCTGGGCTTTGTCAACAGTGCTCCTGATTTTACGGATCAACCGAAGGTGATGAACGGCGCCTCCGATTTGTTGGTGCAGATTTTCGGAGAGAAAGGAAAACACGCGCGTTCTGCGGTAGGAATGGCGCAGCTTCCGCACAACAACGCGGTCGAAGTTGAAATGATCGTGGAAATTGAGGAGTAGGGGGATTCAGATGAACCAGACAGCACAAGCAAGAGAAAGAAAGATAAAAGACGCCAGGCTGTTTATCAACGGCGAATACACAGACGCCAACTCCGGCGAAACGTTCGATACTATCAACCCTGCGACCAATTGCAAGCTGGCCTCGGTGGCCAATGCCGGAGAGGAAGATGTGCGCGAAGCGATCGAAGTGGCACAGCGCACCTTCGAAAGCGGAGTCTGGAGCAGTATGCCTGTCGAAGAACGGGCGAAGATTCTTTGCAAAATGTCCGATCTTGTGATGGAACGGGTGGATGAATTGGCCTTGGTCGAAACGCTCGATGTAGGCAAGCCGATCAAGGAGAGCCGCGGCTTTGATATTCCCAGAGCCGCCTGGAACTTGCGCTTTTTTGCCGAGATGGCCAAATACCTGATTCATGAAAATTACGAGATGCGCAATTTCATGTCGTACACGAAATACGCGCCCGCAGGAGTGACCAGCCTGATTATTCCGTGGAATCTGCCGTTTATGCAGATGACCTGGAAAGCTTCTGCTGCCTTGGCAGCCGGCAATACCGTGGTGGTGAAGCCGGCCTCCTATACCCCCTTAAGCGCCGTGATGCTGGGGGAAATCGCCAATGAGGCGGGCTTGCCCCCGGGAGTTTTGAACATCGTGACCGGCCCGGGAGGAACGGTCGGTACGGCGATGACCACGCATCCTTACGTGCGCAGGATTTCCTTTGTAGGCGAGACGACGACAGGCAAGATGGTAATGAAAAATGCCGCTTCCCAGCTGATCCCGGTCTCTCTCGAACTGGGCGGAAAGTCGGCAAACATCGTGTTTGAAGACGCCGATCTCGATGAAGCGGTGAAGGGGTCCATCGAAGCGATTTACCGCAACCAGGGAGAAATCTGCCTGGCCGGGTCACGACTGCTGGTGCAGGAGAGCATTTACGATCGGTTCCTCGACCAATTTGTGAAGGCGGTGCGGCAGATCAAGGTGGGCGATCCGCTGGATCCGGAAACGGAAATGGGGGCTCTCGTCTCGCGCAGCCACCTGAAAACGGTCGATGACTACGTGCAAATCGGCCTGGAAGAAGGCGCCAGGCTTGCTTATGGCGGAAAACGAATCACCAGTCTGGGTGACGGAAATTTCTACGAGCCGACAGTGTTTTACGACGTAGAGAATAAAATGCGGGTGGCCCAGGAGGAAATTTTCGGCCCGGTTGTCGTCGTCATTCCGTTCAAAACGGAAGAAGAAGCGATTCGCATTGCCAATGACTCGATCTACGGATTGGCCGGTGTCGTCTGGACGAACGACTTGAGACGCGCCCACCGCGTGGCTGCCCAGGTGCAGTCGGGCCTGTTGTGGATCAATTGCTGGTATGTACGCGACCTGCGCACGCCGTTCGGCGGGGCAAAAGCGAGCGGCATCGGACGTGAAGGCGGGCGACACAGCTTCGAATTCTATACGGAAGCAAAGACCGTTACCATGAAACTATGAAAACATAACGCAGGGAGGTTGCGTCGTTGGATTTGGCAAAAATCACGAGATTTGCCGACCTTTTGGCGGAGGCGGAACGAAGCGGACGCGGGGTAGAGCCGTTAACGGCTCTTGACCCGCATCTTACGACAGAAGAAGCGTACTGTGTGCAGTTGAACACGATTGAGCGAAAAGTGAAGGCTGGCGACTTCGTTGTCGGAAAGAAAATCGGGTTAACCTCGTTAGCCATGCAAACATTGCTCGGGGTCGACCAGCCTGATTACGGTCATTTGCTTGCGGGCATGGCCGTTGAAAACGGAGGGGAAATTCCGTTTCAGCGAGTGATTCAGCCCAAGGTGGAAGGGGAGATTGCCTTCGTGTTAAAACGCGATCTGCAGGGGCCCCGCGTTACCGCGTTTGACGTGCTGCAGGCGACCGATTATCTCCTCCCTGCTCTGGAGATTGTGGACAGCCGGATCGCGGATTGGAAGATCAGGCTGCAAGATACGATCGCGGACAATGCATCCTCCGGTTTGTTTGTGTTGGGTGGACGTCCCGTTAAGCCGGATCAAATCGATCTCGCATTGGCTGGTATGGCCTTTTATAAAAACGGCGAGTTGGTCAATACCGGTGTGGGTGCAGCGGCGTTGGGCAACCCCGCAAACTGCGTGGCATGGCTCGCCAACAAACTGATTGAGTTTGGGAATACGCTAAAAGCCGGGGAAGTGATTCTGTCCGGCGCTCTGTCCGCGGCGGTCAATGCGGCCCCCGGAGACTATTTCAGCGCGAGAATCGCCCATCTCGGGGAAGTAGGAGTGAGTTTTCATGTCTAAAGTAAAGGTTGCCATTCTCGGCTCCGGGAACATCGGTACCGATTTGATGATGAAGCTGGGCAGGTCAAGCCGGTTGGAGCTAACCGCGATGATCGGAATTGATCCCGACTCGGAGGGACTGCGCCTGGCGAAGCAGTACGGTTATGAAGTGTTCGACGGCGGACTGCAGCAGTTTTTGGAAAACAGCCCGGAACTTGCCAAAATCGTTTTTGACGCCACGTCTGCGAAAGCGCATATTCGTCACGCCAAGGCCCTCCGGGAAGCGGGCAAGATTGCCATCGACCTGACTCCGGCAGCAGCTGGCCCATATGTGGTTCCGGCTGTCAATCTCGGTTCTCACCTGCATGAAAAAAACATCAATTTGATTACGTGCGGAGGCCAGGCGACGATTCCCATCGTTCATGCGATTCACCGAGTGAGTCCAGTCAGCTACGCTGAGATTGTCGCCACCATTTCCAGCAAAAGCGCCGGTCCGGGCACCCGCGCCAACATCGACGAATTTACGGAAACCACCGCTCACGGCATTGAAGCCATTGGCGGAGCGAAGAAAGGCAAGGCGATCATCATCCTGAACCCTGCAGAGCCTCCGATTTTGATGAGGAATACGGTGTATGCTCTGGTTGACGAAGAAGCATTGGATGAACCAGCCATCACTGCATCCGTTGAGCAAGCCGTAGGCTATATTCAATCGTACGTACCGGGGTATCGTCTCCGGACAGAGCCTATTTTCGACGGCAACAAAGTCACCGTCTTTCTGGAAGTGGAAGGGGCCGGTGATTACCTGCCCAAATACTCCGGCAATTTGGACATCATGACAGCGACAGCGGTCAAAGTGGCGGAGGAATTTGCCACACACCACGTGAGCGTAGCATCCGTCTGAAACAGGAAAGGAGACGAAACAGATGAGTGCGAAACGGGATATTCTCATCACGGAAGTGGCGCTTCGCGACGGCAGCCATGCGATCAACCATCAATTTACCGTTGAACAGGTGGTCAGCGTGGTTCGCGCTTTGGACGAGGCGAATGTTCCCTTCATCGAAGTTTCCCATGGAGACGGTCTTTCCGGTTCTTCTTTGCAGTATGGGCTGTCCCGCACGAATGAAATGGAACTGATTGAAGCGGCAGTCGCAGTCTGCGAACAGGCGACGGTAGGTGTGCTCCTGTTGCCCGGAATCGGTACCATCAAAGATTTGATTGCCGCTGCGAAACTGGGTGTCGGTATGGCGCGGATTGCGACGCACGTTACCGAAGCCGATATTTCCGCCCAGCACATTGCTCGTTCCAAAGAACTTGGCCTCTTCACCGTCGGATTTTTGATGATGTCTCATATGGCACCTTCGGAAAAGCTGGTCGAGCAAGCAAAACTAATGGAGAGCTACGGAGCCGATGCGGTGTATGTCGTCGATTCGGCCGGCGCATTGCTTCCCCATGAAGTGGCCGAACGAATCAGGGCAATAAAGCAAAGTATCGGCGTTGAGATCGGGTTCCACGCACACAATAATTTGTCCCTTGCGATGGCCAACACGCTGGCCGCAATACAGGAAGGGGCAACGCGAATCGACGGCAGTGTTCGCTGTTTGGGCGCCGGCGCGGGCAACACGCAAACGGAAGTGTTGGTCGCCGTGCTGGAACGGATGGGCATCGAAACCGGCATTGATCTCTACAAAATAATGGATTTGGCGGAAGAGATCGTTGCGCCCATTCTTCAGGTTCCGCAGGAGATCACCCGGGACAGCCTTGTCCTCGGATATGCAGGCGTATATTCCAGCTTCCGGCTGCATGCCGAGCGTGCCGCGAAAAAGTTCGGGATTGATCCCCGCGATATCCTGATTGAGCTTGGGAAGCGAAAGGCGGTAGGGGGTCAAGAAGATATGATTATTGATGTGGCTGCGGAAATCGCCAAGAGAAACGTTGCTGCGGAAATGCGATAAGGGGGGAAACAGCTTGCTTGCGGAACGTTCTTACAGATCATTGGCGCAGTTGTTGGTCGATGCGGAACTCAACCGGCAGGAAGCGGTGAAACTTACGGCTGAATACCCCGACTTATCGGTAGAGGATGCTTACCGGATCCAGGATGAGCTGGTTGCCATCAAGCGCGAGCAAGGCCATAAGGTGATCGGGCTGAAAATGGGCTTTACCAGCCGGGCCAAAATGAAGCAAATGAACATACACGAGCCGATCTACGGATACATCTTTGATTACATGGCTGTTGACAGCGGGTCCCTTTCTTTCCGTGAATTGATTCATCCGAAAGTGGAAGCGGAAATCGCGTTCATCCTCGGCAAGGATGTCGAAGGCCCGGGAGTTACGGGCGCTCAAGTTTTGGCTGCCACGGAATACGTTGTTCCCGCCCTGGAGATTATCGACAGCCGCTACCGGAACTTTCAGTTTTCCCTTCCCGACGTGATCGCAGACAACACCTCCGCTTCCCGGGTATTTATCGGATCGAGGCTGCGAAGACCGGATGAGCTGGAACTTGATCTTATCGGAGTTACCCTCTCCATCAACGGAGAGTTGAGAGATTTGGGCGCAGGGGCGGCCGTTCTGGGACATCCGGCCCATTCCGTCGCAATGTTGGCCAACATGCTCTCCCGCCGAGGGCGGAAGCTTCATGCAGGCCAACCGATCTTAACCGGGGGCATTACGGGAGCGCAGCCGTTGACCGTCGGCGATGTCGTTTCCGCCAAATGGGACGGACTCGGTTCCATCGAATTTACGGTCAAAGAGTAACCGCCGGCGGTGATCCGAAATCACAATCACCAGCTGTTAACAAATCCAACGAAACCTTGCCAAAGTTCAAGATGCAGCGTTTGGAACAAGCCGACGATTTTGGGGCGGAACAGTTCCGGCAACAGCCGTATTCGAAATGAGGTTAAGTTCACGATTATTAGAGGTAAGTAGGGTCTTCTGAACAGTTCGCTACGAGTCTATAAACTAAACGCGAATCTTCTGGGGACACAGTGTCATGCTGATGTTCGAATGCACTGTAGTACGACAAAAAAGTTTCTCTAACGTTAAACACTTTACAATAGTCTAGCCTAAAATTTGGCACGATAAATGTATGAATTTTAAAAATAATCCAACATTCACCTGTTTGTTTAAGTTTTGATAGTAACTTTCTTATCTTAAGTTAGCTTATAAATTCAAAGTTAAGAAACAATTTTCCTAGGGGTTGATTGTATGAGCCAAAAGTTACAATCTGCAGTTACGGATCATGTATCAATTGAAATGCACTCTCAGCCGGAATTGACCAAACAGGCAGATAAATCTATGCCTGCTATCACTTTGCTCGTTGTAGGCATATGTTGGTTTACGATATTCGGAGAGGGTTATGACCTGGGGATCTATGGTGCCGTACTACCAGCGTTAATGGAATATAAAGAATGGTCCTTGTCTCCTGCACAAGCAGGTGCGATTGGAAGTTATGCTCTCATTGGAATGCTTGTAGGAGCAGTGTGCGTGGGAACTATTACGGACCTTATTGGTCGCAAAAAGACATTGGCATTCTGCGTATCCCTATTTTCCGTAATGATGAGTTTGGCCGCGATGGCATCTTCTCCTGAGATGTTCGGATTATATCGCTTTATTGCGGGGATTGGATGCGGCGGTTTGATTCCGACAGCTTCTGCCCTTACCATTGAATATACGCCTGTTAAACGCCGGTCAATGATGTATGCCTTCATGTATTCGGGATACTCGATTGGCGGTGTGCTTGCGGCTTTGCTTTCAATGTTTTTCCTGCAAGAGTATGGTTGGCGGTTGATGTTTTGGATTGGTGCTGTACCTATTCTCTTTGTTCCTTTCATTCTCAAATTTTTGCCTGAATCTATTGGTTTTCTCATTGCTAAAAAGAGATATACTGAGGCAGAAAATATTGCTAATCGATTCAACATTTCTATCGAGTCCATAACAGAATACCAGTCGAATCAAGGAGCTGAGTCCAAAAATAAATTCAGTGCGGTAACTGCACTCTTTTCAAGACAGAATATTCGCGCCACTGTATTCTTCTGGATCACCTTTTTTATGGGCTTGTTGATGATTTATGGTTTGGGTACATGGTTGCCGAAAATGATGAAACAGGCAGGTTACCCGCTTGGCTCCAGTATAGGATTCCTATTGGTGCTTAACCTTTCAGCAGCAATAGGTGGTATGGTAGCTGGTGCTGCAGCAGATCGCTGGGGATCGCAAAAAGTCATCAGTATTTCATATTTACTGGCGGGAATTTCAATCGCTTTGTTAAGCGTAAAATCATCGATGGTGGTTGTTTATAGCCTTGTAGGCATCGCCGGTTTTGGGACGATTGGAACCACACTGATTTTAAACGCATACATTTCCAAATATTTCAGTGCGGAAAATCGGGCTACAGCTTTGGGGTGGGCACTTGGGTTCGGTAGAATAGGGGCTATTATAGGCCCTTTGCTTGGCGGGTTGTTTATGACTTGGAAATTGGATCTTTCCTGGAACTTCTATGTCTTTGCTCTTGCAGGCATCATCGCATCGATGGCCGTTTTGTTTATACCTAAATACAGGGCTAGAAAAATATAGATTTTAAAACCCTAGAGTTTGGAAACTCTAGGGTTTTAAAATGTGTGCAGCATGGGCGCCATCTTGCAGGTGAAAGTCATGCCGAGGGCTGATGAGCGCCGCGACCTGATCTCCTTTGTCCGGATCATCCGAATGATCACTCTCTTCTTGCTCCATGCTGATCCATTCATTGTCCTGTCGGATCTCATCCGGGCTGAGTCGCTTGCAAAGTGCGTCATGAGCGACGAGTGGAACGGCGTAAATTATGTGCATGTTGCTTCATTCGAGCGGCCCCGCGGGAGGAAGACCGACGTTTTTCTCAAAAGAAACGTTAATTGGTTAATATGTCACACGCCAGAAAATTTGGTAATCTCGTTACAAAAAAGTTTGCACCGCTTGGAGTTGGCTGTTTACGGGTGACAAATGGAAAGGAGGAGGGGGAATCGGATGAGAACATATCTCTCTTCAATGTGAGATTTTCCGTCAAACATAACATACTTGTTGCGATTTTCGGGAGCGTACTACAAGGAAATGGTAAAACACAGATTCTCTGAAGGGAGGACATACCAATGAGTGCCTACGATGCGGTTATTATTGGTTCAGGACACAACGGTCTGATTGCGGCAGCCTATCTGGCCCGCGCAGGTTGGAAAGTTGCCGTGGTAGAACGCAACAGCATGATTGGCGGTGCGGTCCAGACGCGCGAACTCACCCTGCCGGGCTTCAAACACGATCCGTTTGCAGCCTCGCATGTCCTGTTTTACGGCTCCCCGATTTATCAGGAATTGGGAAAAGAACTGGAAAAACACGGTTTACGGTATAAAATCGCATCGCATTCTTTCGCCAGCCTCTTTCCCGACGGAGACAGCGTTTCCTGTTACTCGGACATCTCCAAGACGCTGCAAAGCATCGCGAGGCAGTCCAAGCAGGACGCGCAGGTTTGGGAAGAACTGCTCGAGTTGTTTGGGGCGGCTCAGCAGGGATTCGGCGCGTTTCTCTACAACGAGATCCCTTCGTTTGCCAGTTTCAAGGCGGTCTATCAGATTTACCGGAAGCTGAAAAAGGAGCGCTTTTTCGAGTTTGTGCAGATGCTGGCGCGAACGCCCAAACACATGGCCGAGGCTTATTTTCAGAGCGAGAAAGTGCGGTCCTGGTACACGGCCTGGGCGTACCATCCGGATTTCGGTCCCAACACGGCCTTCGGCTCCATGTTCGCCTACTCCACCATCGCCGCCCTGCAAGTACTGGGCAATCCGGTTCCGGAAGGGGGGAGCGGTAAGCTGGTGGAAGCCTTGGGCAAGCTGGTGGAAGCGTATGGCGGTCATATTTTTACCGATTCGCCGGTGCAAAAAATCCGCATTGTAGGCAATCGGTCGGTTGGCGTGGAGACCGCGGACAAGACGGTTGAGGCCAAAAAAGCCGTCATCGCTTGTCTGGAACCGAAACAGTTGTACCTCAACTTGATCGGGGAAGAGCATCTTCCCGCCGGGTTTATCAAGAAAGTGAAACGCTACCGGTTCGGCGACGCCACGTTTAAGATGGATCTTGCCCTTGACGGGGAGCCGGACTGGGCGGCCGGAAAAGAGCTGGCCAACGCCTGTTACCTTCACTTAGCACCGTATACGGAAGATATCGTCCGGACTGCCTATGCAAGCGATGTCGGCCTTTTGCCCGACAGTCCGCTCGTCATCATCGGGCAGCAGAGTGCGGTGGATCCGACGCGTGCACCGGCCGGCAAGCACACGCTGTGGGTCCAGGTGCGCAGTGTGCCTTATCGGATCAAAGGTGACCTCGCCGGTGAGATCAAAGGGACTGACTGGGATGAGATCAAGGAACAGTATGCCGACCGACTGATGAAAAAAATCGCCCAATATGCGCCGGGAATTGAAAACAAGGTGTTGGCCCGTCATGTGATGTCACCGAAAGACTTGGAGCGGGAGAATCCGAATCTGCGCGAAGGATGCATCGTGGCCGGCAGCCACCAGATGGATCAAAACTTCATGTTCCGCCCGTTCCCCGGCTACTCGCGGTACGAAACGCCGATACAAAATCTGTACATGATCGGAGCGGCGACGTTCCCCGGCTCTGCCCTTCACGGCGCGTCCGGCTACATGCTGGCCAAAAAGCTGCTTCGCTAGCGTATGAACGCCTTGGTTTGCCGTTGGCCGCAAGTTTTTTGGCGAAAAACGTAAACCGATTAATATTCAAAATAGTGACAATGTTAGTACAATATCGGTGCTGGAAAAGACATCTGCGAGAGGAGGAGGAGGGGTGAAGCCAATACGGTTCGGAAGGGGCCGGACAAGGAGCGGTCATGGCATCCGAGCTTCTGTGCCATGCGCCGGTTCGGGAAAATTTACGGCCAATCCATTCCCGCTTACGGTTTTGAGCGGCGCGGGGCTTCCCTGCAGGCTTTTGTCAAGCTGGACGAGAATGGCGCCAGCGGACACAGGTGTATGACACCAAAGTATCAAGTGGAGATTGAGGCGACGGCGCACGCATGGAGGATGCCATTTGTCTGGCTGTTTGAAAAGCTGTTTCGCGCGGAAGATGCGGTTCGCCTGGGCTAACCACGCTATACGTGAAAAACCAGGCGGGCGAGGTGATTCACCAGGAGTTTCGGCAAACACGCAAGGCTGCGTGGTATCGGCAACTGGAGATCGACCGGCAGCAGGAGTCAATGTCACCGGACGAGTTTGTAAAAATGGTTAAAAGGAGGAAGTGAGATGAGTGCGACGACCAAAGAATTGCTTACGGATTTGCTCGCGCAGATCGTAAGCGGAGGAGTGGAAGTGATAGACCTGGCGCAACCTTTGAATGAACAGACGCCAGTCATTAGACTGCCTGAACCATATGCCAATACGGGCGGGTTTACGTACCATCGCTTGTCGGACTACGACGAAGCAGGTCCTGCCTGGTACTGGAACGACTTTACTGCAGGTGAACACGTCGGTACCCACTTTGACGCACCTAGACACTGGATTTCGGGAAAAGGGAAAAACGGCGTGGATACCATGCCGGTGGAACACATGATCGGCGAGGCCTGTGTAGTAGACGTGACCAGACAGTGCGCTGAGAATCCGGACTTCCTGCTTTCCGTTGAGGATATTCTCGCCTTCGAGGCAGAGCACGGACGAATCCCCGAGCGAGCCTGGTTCATTTTGTACACCGGCTGGGGCAAGTATGGTCAAAATCCGGAGAAGTTCTTCAACATTGGGGAAGACGGGATGCCCCATACGCCGGGTATCTCGGTTGAGGCGTCCAAATTCCTGGCTTATGAGCGCAACGTGTTGGGGGTCGGGGTCGAGACAGTCGGGACGGATGCCGGAATAGCAGCCACCTTCGATCCGCCATTTCCGACCCATTACTACATGCACGAGGCTAACCGCTACGGGCTGGCCCAGCTGACCAATGTCGACAAATTGCCGGCACGGGGGGCGATCGTGATTGCGACGCCTTTGAAGATTACGGACGGCAGCGGCAGTCCTGTTCGCCCGATTGCCCTGGTGCCCAAAAAATGAACAGAAAGCAAAACTCTTGTCGTTCGCGGGAAGAGTTTTGCTTTGTCCGCCCAGCATGGGCGTCATTTATAGGGTGCAAGTTCCGAACGGGGGCTGGCGAGCGCCTACCGTTAGCCAAGAGAAAGGGTGTGTGCCGTGAGGTAGAATCTGGAAGAAACTGGAGACAAACGCTCGGCCCAAGATACACGAACCCGATTCGAGTCTGGGTTAGTCGGATGAGCCTGCAAACCAAGGTGAAGTCCAAAGCCGTCAAGGGCGTTCCTGGAACGTGCAATCCGCATGATCCACGCGGAAGACCTTAAAAACATCAGTCGAGAAAAAGCGAAAAAGATTTTACGCGGACAAGGAAAGTCGGGGTTGTGTCGTTGGTCTGTATGCTGCTCCGGATGGTTCGGAAATCGACGCAACTTGAACGTCGATGAATTTCGGGAGACTTTCATGTCGGAATCGGCAGAAACGACCGCGTATACGAAACAATCTTTTCGGAGGCTTGACAAAAGCTGTCTCAGGTCGCCTTTACCCTTTTGAACGATGATGTTACCGCTCACGCTATTTGGCGGCGAGTGAGCGGTTTTTTGTCATGTTCAATGTCGGAGGATTCTTCGGATGATTGTCGTATCATGATCCGTATCGTAACGACAAT